>JANONQ010000423.1:0-4306 GCA_031420935.1 Novosphingobium sp.
GTGCGGGGTGATCGTCGCCGCGACATTGTCGCCCGAAGCCTCGACGAAGGCGGCAGCCTCACTGGTGGTGATGTGTTCGAACACCATGCGCAGGGCCGGGAAGTCCCGCAACGTGGGCATCATCACCCGCTCGATGAACACTGCCTCGCGGTCGAAAATGTCGGTGGCCGGATCGGTCACCTCGCCGTGCACCAGCAGCAACATGCCGATCTCCTGCATGCGCTCCAACACCGGATAGATCGCGCGGATATTGCTCACGCCAGCTGCGGAATTGGTCGTCGCATGGGCGGGGTAGAGCTTGGCCGCGGTCAGCACGCCGAGAGCGAAACCGGCGGCCAGGTCGTCCGGGTCGGTCGCGTCGGTGAGGTAAAGCGTCATCAGCGGGGTGAAGCTGCTGGCCCTGGGCAGCGCCGCCAGGATCCGCGCGCGATATTCCGCCACTGCGCCGGTCGTCGTCATCGGCGGCGAAAGGTTGGGCATGACAATCGCGCGAGCGAACTGGCGGGCGGTGTGGCCCACGACATCAGCCAGCATGGCGCCATCGCGCAGATGGACGTGCCAGTCGTCGGGCTGGCGGATGACCAGGCGGTTCGCGGGAATGGACAGCGGAGCAGTGTTCATCGCTCCCTCCCTATGGCGGTTTGCCGAATTGAACAGCGGGATTCGCCCTCGGCGCATAATTTGCCGCCGTGCGCGCTTTCCTACGCACCCCCGGTTGCGGCAGAAGCGCCCCCCCCCCGTCCAGCTGCGAGACAGAGCCCATGATCGACCAGTCACGCCCCGCCACCACAAAATCCGCTCATGCTGAGCCTGTCGAAGCACTCGGCTTCACCCCCGTCCCCCGCCACTACCAGCGCCACGACGGTTGGACCCCCGACCGCCAGACGCGCTTCATCGCCGCGCTCGCCGACCTCGGCAGCGTCCGCGCCGCCGCCCACGCCGTCAACATGACCCCCGAGGGCGCCTACCATCTGCGCCGCCACCCCGAGGCCGAGCAATTCCGCGCCGCCTGGGAAGCCGCCCTCGCGCTCGGCGTCCAGCGGCTGGAAGACGTAGCAATGGACCGCGCCCTCCACGGCGTCGAGGTGCCGATCTATTGCTACGGCAAGGTGATCGGCCGCCGCCGCGTCTATAACGACGCGCTGCTTATGTTCATGCTGCGCAACCGCGCGCCCAAGCGCTTCACCGCCGACTCCTATCAAAACGCCGACGCCGCCACCCGCGGCCAGCTCGAACGGCTGAAACGCGACTGGCGCAAGGAGTGGGAGGCGGAGCAGAACCAGCGCAGTGAGGCCGACAGCGACGCCACCCTGCTATCGCTCGACGCCCGCCTCGGCCAGATGCGCCAGCGCCAGCTCGACAGCATGAGCGAGCCGGTGCGCGCCGCCTGGGAAGCGCTGCAGAGTGCCCAGCAAGCGGAAGCCGACCGGCAGGAAGCCAAACACGAGGCGGCGGCGGCGCAAAATACCGCACGCTACCGCCTCACCGGCCCGCGGGAGGAGGCGCCATGAGCCTGCGCATCCTGCCCCTCTTCCTGCTGCACGGCGACAAGGCCATGGCCACGCCCCAGCCCCACCCCCGCACGGTCAAAGGCTCCCCCGGCCCCGAGTTCCCCGCCCCGCGCGAACTCTCCCGCCGCGACGTGCAGAGCAACGATGCGCAGGCGGCGCTGGACTGGCTGGCGCATGTGCGGGCGGGGCGGATTGGCCATAATTCCGAATGACGACGCGCGAAAGTGCAGCTAGCCACGCACCATGCCGAACAACGCAAAGCAATTGCTGCAAACTTATGCCCAAGCCATACGCAATCAGCGCCGCGCCGATCCAACAACTTCGGAGCCCGCGCTAGCCCCGCATTTCCAGCGATTAGTGACCGATCTACTTGCCATTTTGCCCACCGTCCCCGCGCTGACCGTCGTTCCAGAGTTTCAGAACCCCGGTGCTGGCAGGCCAGACATCGCCCTTAAAAAGGCTGGTCAGCCGCCGCGCGCCTTTATCGAACTGAAGGCGCCTGCGAAATCCGCTGACCCGGAACGCTGGCGCGACGCACATGATCGGCGCCAGTTCGAGCGGTTGAAGGAGCTGGCTGCCTGGGCCGCCTGTAATTTCGCCGAGTTCCGCTTGCTTCACCGCGGCCAGAGGCAGGGTGAAGCAATAATTGTTCCGATGGCTGCGCTCGACCCGGACAAGTCAGACAAGTCCGCCGATGCGCTGATTAACGATCACGATGCACAAGGCTTTCTGGACCTTCTGGCCATTCTTGCCCGCACCGATGCCCCCGCTGCGCGCAACGCGCAGCATCTGGCGGAACTTCTGGCGCATTCGGCCCGCCTGATTCGAAGCACTGTTCAGGAACGGCTTGGCGAACTGCGGCTGGCTGGCAATCCCCAGCACCCTCTGCTGATGGTGCGCGATACCTTCCGCAATGTGCTCTATGCCCATCCCGAAGCCGGCGGATATGCCGCTGCCGATTTCGACACGCTGTTTTCGTCCGCCTTTGCCCAGACGCTGGCGTTTGGCCTGCTTCTGGTGCGTGAATCGCTCGGCGACAAACCTGCGGCAGAACAGATCGTCGGAGCGGATGCTTGGACGCATATGCCGGACGAGCACCCGTTGCTCAAGGCCGCACTTCGCGTGCTGAGCGAAGGCGAAGTTGTCAACGAGATCGGCATTGGCTTTGCCGTAATGTGCGACACCGTAAACAGTTTCGCACCCGAAATCCTTGCCCTGCAAAAGGATGGCCGCGATCCCATCCTCTATTTCTATGAGGATTTTCTTCAGACCTTCGATCCCGCCGCGCGGGAGAGATACGGTGTTTATTACACCCCGCTGGAAGTGGTCCGCTACATGACCGGCGCGCTCGACCGCGCCTTGCGGGACAATCTGGGAACCAAGGGCCTGCGCGATCCCAATGTGACGATCCTCGATCCCGCCACCGGCACTGGCACCTTTCTGCTCGGTGTTGCGGAACGGGTGCGCGATCAGGTGATGGAGGAGGAAGGCGGCAAGGCCGCATCATCCGCCCTGCGCGCGCTGGCGGGGCGGATGTTCGGTTTCGAACTGCTGGTCGGCCCCTATGCGGTGGCGCATTACCGTTTGCACCACGCGCTGCGCTTTCGACCGGCGGACGAGGATGAGGATGAACCGCAAGCGGTCAAACTGCCGCGGCTGGGCGTCTATCTGGCCGACACGCTGGCCGAACCTGGCGCCGTAACCGCACTGGGTTCGCTCGGCATCCAGGGCATTCCGATTGACGACGAGCGCCGCGAAGCCAACCGGATCAAAACCGAACAGCCGATTCTCGCGATCATCGGCAACCCGCCCTACAAGCGGCTCGCTGAAGGCGAGAACGAAACGCTGGTCGGCCGCTGGATGGACGGCCTGTGGGAAGACCTGAAGCGGCCGGTGCAGGAGGCCGGGCAAGGCGGCCAGCTCAATACCTTCCCCGAATTCTCCGTCGCCTTCTGGCGCTGGGCGATCTGGAAGCTGTTCGAAGCGGACAACGCACCGCAAAAGGGCGTGATCGCCTTCATTTCCAACCGCAAATTCCTGACCGGCTGGCCCTATGCGGGATTGCGCAGGATGATGCGTGAGAAGTTTGACCGGATCGAGGTCATCGATTTGCGGGGAGATGTCCGCGCCGGGCCGCGCGGTGATGTCGCCGACGATCAAGGCGTGTTCAACATCATGGTCGGCACGGCGATCACGCTGGCGATTTCCGATGGTAGCAAGGAACAGGGCGCGCTGGCTGAGATTGTCTATACCGATTGCTGGAAAGAAGGATTGTTCGGGCGGAGAAGCAAGCTGGATTGGCTAGTTGACGGGGCGGCAAAGGGTGAGATGCCTAATGCAGTCGATATTGACCGCGATTTACTCGATGATTGGCGGCCAAAGCCGTTTCAGAATGGTGATTGGCTTTCACTCCCGGAAGTATTTTCATTCTATAGAAGTGGCACACAAACTAAGCGGGACAAGTTCGCATATGCACCTGCGGAATCGGTATTGCGCGGTCGAATCCAAACCCTTCTGAATCTCGAAGGTGACGCTGCCGATCTTCTATTCTCACCTACTGATGCTCGATCAGTTTTCGCGGCAAAAGCGTCCTTCACGGAAGGACTTTCTCCCGGAAATTCGCTACCAATACAAAGAGCGGCCTATCGATCTTTAGATACAAGGTGGCTCTGCAACTTAACTGCTTGCATTGATCGCCCAAGACCCGAACTCCAAGCCGCTTGGGGACAATCAAACCTCTGCCTCTATTCGCTCAAATCAAACACGGGTGCTGGCCCGGGCTTATGGTGCCACGG
>JANONQ010000424.1:0-2336 GCA_031420935.1 Novosphingobium sp.
TCGGTCAACGGCCTGTTCATCGTCATGCTGGGCGGGCTTACCGGACTGCTGTCCGGAATGTTCGGCGTTGGCGGCGGATTTCTGACGACGCCGCTGCTGATCTTCTACGGCGTGCCGCCCACAGTGGCAGCAGCCTCGGCCGCCACCCAGGTGACCGGCGCGAGTGTTTCGGGCGTGTTCGCACACCGCCGCCGCGGCGGGGTCGATGTCCAGATCGGCGCGGTGATGGTGGCGGGCGGGATTATTGGCACTGGGTTGGGGGCGGTGCTGTTCCGTGTGCTGCAGGAACTCGGTCAGATCGATACGGTGATTAACATACTTTATGTCGTACTGCTCGGATCGATCGGGACAATCATGGCGCGTGAGAGCCTGACGGCGCTGAAGGCCGAGAGCAAGGGCGACCCCATCAAGCCGCGCAAGCGGCGGCATCATCCGATGGTCGCCAGCCTGCCCCTGCGCTGGCGCTTTTACCGCTCCGGCCTTTATATTTCGCCACTGGCACCGTTGCTGCTGGGAGTGGTGACCGGAATTCTCTCGATGCTGATGGGCATCGGCGGCGGCTTTATATTGGTCCCAGCCATGCTGTATATTCTGGGCATGAGCGCCAATGTCGTGGTCGGCACCTCGTTGTTTCAAATCCTGTTTGTAACCATGGCGACGACGATGATGCATGCGTTGACGACCAAGGCGGTGGACATTGTGCTGGCCGTACTGCTGCTGCTCGGGTCAGTCTCCGGCGCGCAAATCGGCGCGCGGCTCGCGCAGAAGGCGAGGCCGGAATATCTCCGGCTCGCGCTGGCGGTGATTGTCCTGCTGATCGCGTTGCGCCTGGCTATCGGGCTCGGCTACCGGCCGGATGAAATCTATTCGATGACGCCGCTGTGAGACTGGCACTCGCTCTCAT
Source organism: Novosphingobium sp. (assembly GCA_031420935.1). Taxonomy (GTDB): domain Bacteria; phylum Pseudomonadota; class Alphaproteobacteria; order Sphingomonadales; family Sphingomonadaceae; genus Novosphingobium. Next base: position 905 of record JANONQ010000424.1, read on the forward strand.
CGCTTTATGGCTGCTCACCGGTGCGCGCGATCCGATCCTGGTGCCGGAAGTATCGCAGCACGAGGTGCAAGTGCGCCAGGGCTTCACCGGTGCCGAACTGCTGCTGTTCGGCGCGATCCTGCGCCCCGACGGCACTCGCGCCGGCCGCGACTACGATATCGTTGTGGTGCTCAAAGGGCCGACCAGGCCCATCGTACTGCGTGAAAAACGCAAGATCGCCGGCATCTGGATCAATGCCGAAAGCACGGAATTCCAATCTGCGCCATCCTATTTTGCCGTCGCCTCGTCTCGCCCCATCGACCAGATCGTCGACGGCAAAACCGCAGCAATCTATGAACTCGGTCTGCCCTGGCTGCAACTTTCGCCGAGCGGGGCAATCGAGCCCAAGGTGCTTGGACGATTTGCCGGGGGGCTGGTCGAGTTAATGTCGCGCAACGGGCTCTACCGGCAGGACCAGGGCGGCGTTAAGGTCAGCGAACAGGTGCTGTACCAGGCGCGCATCACGCTCCCGGCGAATGTCACTATCGGCAAATACACCGCCGAAACTTTCGCGATTTCGCGTGGCCGGGTGGTAGCATCGGCGATCAGCGAGGTCGAAGTCCGCAAACTCGGGTTCGAAGGTGCCGTCGCCCAATTCGCGCAGCAGTATTCGTTCGTCTACGGTCTGATCGCGGTGGCCATTTCCGTGCTCATGGGTTGGTTGGCGGGGCGGGTATTCACGCTTGTTTAGCGGGAAATTAACCGCTCATCCCTAGGTATCAGCCAGCGAATTGCCATGAGGGACGAAGCGGTCAATGTCGGAAATGAGCAGGAATCAATTCGATGCGGTACAGCCCGCATCTACGCAGCATCCTGCCCCGGCTGCAAATGCGGCAAATTGCTCCGACTTCGATGACGCCCGCGATCCAATCGGGATCGTGCTCGAAATCGCCGGTTCGGGAAGCCAGATCGCAATCGACCTGCAACGCCTGACCGAGTGTGCCGAAAATTCCGATCCCTCTGTCGCTCTGGCAGGCCAGGTCGGTAGCCAGATCAAAATCCGGGTCGGCAAAGGCTGGCTGCTCGCGACCGTGCGCAACCAGAAGCAGGATGCCAAGACGCCCGGCGGGATTCTCGCGGCGATCGACTTTCTCGGCGAGGGCGACGAGGAACGGCTGACCGGCAAGATCCACAGCTTCCGCCGGGGCGTGACCCGCTATCCGATTCCAGGCGCGCTGGTCTATCCCGCGACCAGCAGTGACCTGCGGCAGATTTATGCCAGCGACGGGCGGAGCGCGATCCAGGTGGGCACAGTCTATCCCACGACCGATATTCGGGCCGGCATCTATATCGATGCGATGCTCGGCAAGCATTTCGCCCTGCTGGGTTCGACCGGCACCGGCAAATCGACCAGCGCCGCGCTGATCCTCCACCGCATCTGCGAGAATGCGCC
>JANONQ010000425.1:0-2255 GCA_031420935.1 Novosphingobium sp.
GTGCCGAAAGCCACCGGCATGGTCGAAGCCACGCTGATATCGAGCCCGTCCGGCACGGCAAAGACGGTTGCGGCAGGCACACAGAATTTCTCGCCATGCGAGCCGGCGAAATGGAAGCCGGCGACGCGTTGGCCGACGCTGAGGCTGCTGACATTGGCACCCAGCGCAGCCACGCGTCCGGCAGCGCCATAGCCGATGACGTGCGGAAATGTTTCGACCGGCAGGATCGAGCGACTGAGCAAATCGCCGCCTTCGAGGCTGATCGCCGCGACGTCGATCACCACATCGTTTGGCCCCGGCGCGGGATCGGGAAGGTCTTCGTACTGAAGGACCTCGGGTTCGCCCTGGCGGTGGATGACTGCTGCCTTCATGGATCGACTGCCTCGCCTTTGGTATAGTCCCAAGCCTTGCCCTCAAAAAAGGCCGCGGTGGGTCCAAACCAGGCCTGTGTGATCATGGCTTCGGGCACGGCGACGGCTTCCACCGCCTCACCTTCGGTAAGGCTCTTTTGCCAGATCGCGCGCAGGCATTCCTTGTGCCACTTGATCGAAACCGGCGCGAGGCGGTCAAGCCGCTTGATCACCTTGGCGACCTGCGCCTCGATTTCGGCGCGATCGTTGAACGAACGGGTGACCAAGCCCCAGTCCTCGGCGGTCTTGCCGTCGATTTCCTCGCCCAGCAGGAGGAATTCCTGCGCCTTGCGGAAGGGAACGAGGCGGCCCGCCCACTGCGTGCCGCCCCAGCCCGCGACGAGACCGAGAGTTACTTCGGGGAAGCTGAAGCGCGCGTTGTGGGCAGTATAGACGAGGTCGCAGCGCAAGAGTAGTTCAAGCCCGCCCCCGAGTCCGCCGCTTTCGGCGATGCCGATGATCGGGATGTCGAGCGAGGCCATGTTGCGCCCTAGCCCGTGACCCAGATCGATGATCTTACGGTAATCGGCGCGGGTGAGGTCGGGCCAGTCGATGCCCATTTCACCCAGCATCACCGCGCCATTGTGGAAGCCGTCGCCCGCCGCATCGATGACGATGCAGCGGATCGACTTGTCTTCGCGGGCCCGGTCCATGGCTGCGCCCAGCCCTGCCAGCACCGACATGCTGACGCCCTGGCGGGTATCGGCGTTCACCTTGGTGCAGCGCAGAACCCCATTTTCGAGGCGGGTTTCGATGTGGTTATCGGCCATGGTCCGTCTCCCGTTGCCGCAACCTCAAAAATCGGCACCGATGGTAATGCCGTAAGTGGCCGGCTTCTGGGCGTAGCGCACGATCTGGTCCTGGCCGGCGACGACATTGGTCCAGTAATAGGTGTTGCCGAGGTTTTTGCCCCAGACCATGACCCGCCAGCCGTCGTCCGACTTGACGCCAAGCTGCGCATCGACGGTGGTGTAGGCCTTGATTCTGAAGTCCGCGGCAAGGTCTCTCGCGGGATCGGGATGGCCGCCGATCGCCGCCCAGGTGCGGCTGCGGTAGCTGAGCTGGCCGCCGGCGAAGGCCTTGAGCGAATCGCTGACCGGAACTTCGTAGCGCAGGTTGGCGCCGACCTGCCATTTCGGGGTGTAAGGGATCAATGTGCCGGCGAAGTCTGCGGTGACGCCGACCGCGCTGGTGCCGCTATATTGTTTGATCTTCGAGTCGATATAGGTCGCGGCAACGCCCAGGTTAAGCCCGCTGGCCGGTGTCACCTGCACTTCGAGTTCGGCGCCCTGCAGACGCGACTTGGGCACGTTGTTGAGCGCGTCGATGATGCCGAACACCGGGTTGATGTCCTTGGTGCGCAGCTGCTTGTTCTTGTAGTCCATGTAGAACACCGCGCCGTTGATCGATACCCGCCGGTCGGCGAGTTGCGCCTTGAAACCGGCTTCGTAATTGAGGATCGATTCCTGCACCACCGGCCGGAACTGGAAGTTGATCGCCGCGTTGATGTTGCCGAAGCCGCCGGCCTTATAACCCCTGGCGACGTTAGCGTAGAGCAGCAGCGTATCGCTCGGCTTGAAGTCGATGCCGACGCGCCACGAGATGTTGTCTTCGTTGATCGAGCTGGTGAAAACGCCCCGCGTCGGCTCGAACGGTCGCGCCGGATTGGCCAACGGGTTTCGCGGGTCTGTATCATTCAAATTGAAACATTCGCCTGGCTGGAGGCGCGGATAGGCGAAGGGTCCGCCAGGAGGCGGAAGTCCGCCGGTGGCACCCAGGTGCGCGAGCACGTCGAACAGGGCGTTGACGCCTCCGGGCTCAAAGCCGCGCGCTGCCGTTGAAGGG
>JANONQ010000426.1:0-3004 GCA_031420935.1 Novosphingobium sp.
GCCCGCAGCGAATGGATCGACGAGGCGAAGACCATGAGCGGACAGGCAAAGGACCAGGCATTCATCCTGGCCAATGAAGGGAAGGCACGAGCCAGCGAGGCGATCTCTGGCCTTGGCAAGCTGGTCGAGGAAAACGCCGCCACCATCGATGCAAAGGTCGGCGTGAAATACGGCGATTATGCCCGCTCGGCCGCGCGCGGCATGCAGGATGCGGCGACCAAGCTTGAAACCAGGGAACTCGGCGAACTGGGCGAGGATGCCAAGGAATTCGTCCGCAAGAGCCCGGGTATTGCCGTTGGCCTTGCTGCCGCAGTGGGCTTCTTGGTCTCTCGGATGTTCAAGAAGTCCGGCAACTGAAGGCGCGAAGCCGCGAACTGACCCGATGAAAGACGATGTCTCATCCTATGCTAGCCTCGGCGGTCCGGGCGAGACGGCTGAGGCTGATCGTTCGTTGGCGGACGATCTGCGGCAGCTGGCGGAGGACGGCAAGTCCTTCGCCGCTGCCGAAGCCGCCTACCAGAAAGCGCGGGCAGTCTATGCCGCAGGGCAAGTCCGCGGACTGGCAATCAGGGGCGCGCTGGCTGCGGCGCTGGCGTTCTTCGCGCTGATGGCGTTGACCTTCGGGCTGGTTCTGGGGCTTTCGCCCCTGCTCACGGTATGGGGCGCCACGGCCGTGGTGTTTGGTGCCATGTTGCTGCTGGCGCTGCTGTTTGCCGCATCGGCCTCGGCGAAATGGCGGGGCATGGTCCGGATGCTGGGACAGGGCGAGACAGGAGAATGAGCCAGGCAGGTAGCCAGCTGCTGGCGGCGCGGGCTAGCCGCAACGCGGCCAAAGCCGCCTTCGATGAACGCTCCGCACAGGTCAAAGGCGATATCGAAACACGCGGGATCGGGGGCCGGATCGCTGACCGGCTCAGCGATGATGCACGCAAGGGCGCCGAACAAGCGATCGAGGTGGCGAGCGAAAGCAAGCTGATTGTCGCCGCAGTTGTCGGCGCGTTCACTCTGTGGTTGCTGCGCCATCCGATAATTGCCTGGATCGACGAATTGCGTGACGACAAAAAGGTGACCGACGATGAATGAAGCCGAATTAATTACGCCGCCTCCGATGGCCAAGCCGGCCGACGTGAATCCACCCGAATCCATCTCCGATCTCGCGCGGGAATATCCTGGTCTGATGGTTGTCGGCGGACTGGCGTTGGGGCTTCTGGTCGGCGCGCTGCTGCCGCGAGGCACCGCGCGCAAGCTCGCCAATGGCGCGATAGCCGCCGCCGCGCTGGGCGGAGAAGCCAGCATGTCGCTGGCCCGCCAAGCGCGCGACAAGGCGAAGGCCACCGCGGCCGAAGCGGGCGAGCAGTTGGGAGACTTCAAGGATGACGCTGCCCAAAGCGCCGGCAAACTCCGCCGCCGTGCTAGCAACGCTGCGAGTGATGCGTCCAGCGCCGGGATGGATATGGCGCGGGCGGGGCTGCGCCTGCTAAGTTCGCTGCGGCATTGATTTTTCGGCACAAGGTTTTGTGCTGCCCTTCGACAATTCCGGTGCAAGGGTTATAGGCGATGCCGCCGTCCCTTTGCCGAAAGCGCCTCTTATGCAGAAACTCCACCTCGTCATGGGCGGCCGCGTCAGCGACCCCCAAGGTCTCGATTTCGTCGATCTCGATGCCATGGATCTGGTCGGCATTTATCCCGACTATGATTCGGCCGAAGACGCCTGGCGCGGCTCTGCGCAGCGCACAGTGGACGATGCCGAGATGAAATATGTCATCGTCCATCTGCACCGGCTGCTGGAGCCGGATGCACCGGGGGAATGAGCCGGCTCTGCATTGCAGCAAGGGCGGGTAATCAGATGAATTCGATCTTTTTCACCTGGTAGCAGCGGTCGCCCGAGGGCACCGTCACTTCGATCTCATCTTCGACCCGGCGGCCGATCAACGCTCTGCCGAGCGGTGAGGCGTAACTGATCCGTCCGATCTTGGCGTCCGCTTCATAGGGTCCAACGATCTGGTACCGCACCGGCTTGCTGTCATCGTCAAGCAGTGAAACCGTCGCCCCGAAGATGATCTTTTCGCCTGACAAAGTCGCCGGATCGATAATCTGCGCGCGGCTGACGCGATCCTCGATGTCTGAGAGCGAAGCTTCGACCTGCCCCTGGCGTTCCTTAGCGGCGTGATATTCAGCGTTTTCCGACAAGTCACCATGCGCGCGTGCCTCCTCAATCGCCTCGACGATCCGCGGGCGTTCCTCACGCAGCGCCTTCAGCTCGGCGGTAAGCCTTTCATAGCCTTCCGCCAACATCGGCAGCTTTTCGACACTTGCCATCCCTATCCGTCCTCCTTGAGCCGCCAATTCGGCAACTATTACCCTGCCCGTTTCCCCAAAAGAAATCGGGTTCGCAACTCGCGATGTCGGGGAAACGCGATCGTATCAGCTATAATAGTCTTGTAATGAACGCACATCAAGTTTGGCGCCGCGCAGCGCCTCGATTGCCTGGGCGCTCGCCAGCGATGCCGCCGCCGTGGTGAAATAGGGCACCTTGGCATGCAGCGCCGAAGCGCGAATCGAGGCTGAATCCTTGTGGCTTTGCCAGCCCTCGGTGGTGTTGAAGATCAGAGCTACACCGCCATCGATGATGCGGTCGACGATATGCGGGCGGCCCTCGGCAACCTTGTTCACCCGTTCGACCGGAATGCCTTCGTCGGCGAGATACTTTTGCGTGCCCCCGGTGGCGATGATCGAGAAGCCAAGGTCGACCAGCTTGGTCACCGCGGCCAGGATCACCGGCTTGTCGCTGTCCTTGACCGAGACGAACGCCACCCCGCCATTAGGCAAAATAGTTCCCGCGCCAAGCTGCGATTTGGCAAACGCGGTGGCGAAGTCGGTATCGATGCCCATGACTTCACCGGTGGATTTCATCTCCGGGCTCAGCACCGGATCGACGCCGGGAAAGCGGGCGAAGGGGAACACCGCTTCTTTTACTGCCATATAGGGCAAATCGCGCTTGAAC
>JANONQ010000427.1:0-6099 GCA_031420935.1 Novosphingobium sp.
GCCGGGGCGAATTCGGTGCAAAATGGGACAGTTTTTCGAAAATCCGCCCGTCCGGCGATTGCCGGCCCAGGCAATCCAAAGCAATATCCGTCCAGCGAGGTCTGATTTACGACTTCGGCATCCGCACATATGAGGAGCGCACGCAGTGATCGGGCGGAGGGTGCCAGTACCGGAAACTTTGCGGCGCCAACGGCGGCTTGGGGTTCCGCTCCTGATCCTGAGTTCGCTGTTGCCGACCTCGCCCGCGCCGGCTGCAGTTCCCACCCTTACCGTAACAGCCGACGCAGCCCTGCGCTTTGGCGCCTTTGTTGTGCCGTCGAGCGGCTCACGTACGGTCAGCGCCAGCGGCGCGGTGATTAACGATGCGATCTTCCCGGTCGCCTCCGCGCCGGTCGGCCCATCGCAATTCACCGTTGCCTATGATCGCGGGAATCAAAACCCCAAAGCAATCAGAGTAACGTTCCAGATGGTGCTCAGCAGCGTGCCGGCGGTCACGCAGACGGGGGTGAGCGGGCGCCTGTCCGCATTCGATTCCGATCTGCCCGGCGCAGCTCTGCTCGTGCCGGGCCGGATCGTCACCTACACCATCGCCAACTGCACGACGCGCATCTGCGCCAAATCTTTTCGGGTCGGGGCACGCCTCGATGTAACCCGCAGAAGCGGCGGAGCGAACCTGACAATCGCGCTGCCGGTGATTGCCACTCTCGTGTCGGTCGAGGGCGGTTGAGCCGGACCAGCCTTGTCGCCGCGCTGGGTTTAGCGTGGGTTCCGGCTCCGGCGGTGGCTGCCAGCGCGACTGGCGCGGCGGCGGCAGATGTAATCAGCCTGATCGCTGTCCGGCAGACCCGCGATCTCGATTTCGGCGTGCTGGCCGCAAACGCGGAGTCAGCGGGCTCGGTGAGGATCGCGGCCGGCGGGTCAGGGGCGATATATAGTGGCAGTGCGCGCCCAGTCTGCGCTTCGCCCACATCATGCCTGTCGCCGCATTTCGCCCGGTTCGAGGTTTCCGGTGAAGCAAACCGCGCTTACACCATCACGGCGCCTGCGCAGGTCTCGGTTGCTGGCGAGCAGGTTGGCGATGGACTCGCGCCGCGTTTTGCACCGCCGCTTGTGGTAATCGACAACATCCAGATACGTTCGGCCAGCCGCCCCGATGCCGGCCGGGCGGGCTGGCTAAACAGCTCCGGCCAAGATAGCTTCGATCTCGGCGGCACCTTGCAGCTGCCCGCTGCGACCCCGCCTGCGCGTTTTCGCATCAGCGTCGAGGTTATCGTCACCTACAGTTGAAGCCATCGCTCGCTGCGGCCTCGTCCTCTGCGGTCCCGATACCTGCTCCGCCAGAATCGTTGGCCGTCTGCTACGCAGCAACACCTAAGTTAATGCCCGTAACGGTGTGTTTACCTCTCTCACCTAAATCTCCGCTCGCGCACTGTTCCCGAAGTCCGGCGACCAGACATTTCGGCGCAAGTCATTTGGGTGGTTCACGGCCTTGTCGGGCATCGGGGCCTTCCTGCTTTGAGGGGTATTACGCATGAAGAAGTTTGTTATCGCCGCGGTTGCCGTGGCTCTCTCGTCGGGTTCGGCTTATGCCGCCACCGCAAATGGTTCGGCGACGGCTGAGGTCGTCTCCCCGATCACGCTCACGCACACACCTGCCGCGACCATCAATTTCGGCATGATCGATGCCGGCACCGGCGGCAGCGTGACCGTGACCCCGGCCGGCGTTGGCACAGCGGCCGCCGGGGCAACCCTGGTTGCGGGCTCGGTCAATTCGGCCGACGCCTTTACCGTTACTGGTGGTGCTAGCCGTGGCTACACGATCGCGACGGCTGCGGGCACCGTCAATTCCGGCGTCAACAGCATGAGCTTTACCACCGTTCCCTCGGCTGCGACCGCCACGCTCAGCGTCGTCGGCCTTGGTGCTTTCACCGTTGGCGGAACGCTGACTGTTCCGGCGGGCCAGGTCCCCGGCAGCTACACCGGCAGCTACGTCGCCACTGTTCTGTACCAGTAAGGTCTAGAAGGAGAGGCCCGGCGCGCAGCACATGTCGCGGCGGCCGGGCCACTTCGATTGTTTAACCGACATGAACCGCGCGTTGATCCTATCACTTGTCGCTGCGGTGACAACGCTTGCATACGGCACCGCGCATGCTGCTCCGGCAAAGGCAAGCGGCGCTTCGCAGGCACTGGTTGTTGCGCCGGGCAGCGTCGTGCCGCTCGACGCTCTGCGTTTCGGGCAATTCATGCGGCCGACGACAGCCGGCACGCTGACAATCGATATCGCGGGCGCGGCGACTGCGACTGGCGGAGTCGCCGGCAATCAAAACATCATACAAGTCGGCACTGGCCGCGGCCCGGGGAGATTTCTGCTCAGGGGCAGTCCCAACCGGCAGACCGATATCACCCTGCCGGCATCGATCACCATAGCCAATGGTGCAGCGACGATGACGGTGAACACTTTGACCGCCAACATTAATGGTGCCGGCAAGCTCAAGCTGGATCCCACCGGCTCCGCGGTACTCATCGTCGGCGCGAGGCTCAACGTCGCGGCCAATCAGGCGGTCGGACCCTATAGCGGTACCTACACAATAACTGTGGCTTTCCAATAGGCCCGCGATTGCCAGTCCCTAGGGGACAATACATATAGCCGGTTCACGAGCGTAAAATCGGGGATCGAAGGCTATTTCATGGGGTTCGGGGGACGGCGTTCAAAGGCGCCTTCATGCGTTTTGATCGGCAGACGGCTAACACTGGCGCTGCTGCTTTCAGCCGTATTGGCCCAGCCGACGTTGGCGCAACGCGCTGCGCAGAGCGCCGCCCCGGCCGCGCCGAAGCCACAGCCTGCACCGCCCTCTACACCGCCCCAGCCCCCCTCCGATTCCGTCGGCGGCATGGGCGATGTCAATCTCTATCCCAAACGCATCATCATCGACCAGCGCCAGCGGGTCGCCACGGTCGGCCTGTTCAACCGCGCCAGCGCGACCGGCAGTTACGAGATCAAACTCTCCGACATGATGATGACCCCGGAAGGCCGGCTGGTCGATCTCGCCTCGGTCACCGATGCGGCGGCGCGCGACCGGGTGAAAACCGCCAGCCCCTTGCTGCGCTGGTCGCCGCACCGGGTGGTCCTTGCGAGCCACGAAGCGCAGACCGTGCGGCTGATGGCGCGGGTTCCCCCCGATCTGCCGCCGGGTGAATACCGCTCCCATTTCTCCGCGACCGCTGTACCGGATATCGGTAGCGGCGGCCTCAGCATTGAAGATGCGGCGGGGGCGCAGAAGGCGGGCGCAATCGGCGTCACGATCGTGCCCCGCTTCGGCATTTCCATCCCAGTAATCGTGCGCATCGGCGAAACCACGGTGATGGTGGGACTGCGCGATCTCTCGGTGACGCCGCTTCTGGACGGCGGGCGCGTAATTGCGCTGACGATCACCCGGGCCGGCAACCGCTCGGCCTATGGCGACATCATGGTGACTGCCGCTGGCGGCAAGACGAAGATCGCCGAAATTCGTGGTATCGGCGTCTATACCGAAATCACCCAGCGAACCCTGCAGGTCCTCGTCGATCCAAAGTCGGATCCCAGGCTGACCGTCCGCGGCGCGCGGCTCACCGTCACCTATACCGACGACGATTTCGCGCCCGGCAAGATTCTCGCGAGGCAGGATTTCACAGTGCCGTGAACAGGGGCAAATGGGGGCACGCGACCGGACCGCCCCAGCTTCGGCGGGCCCTGATCGGCGCCACCCTTCTGCTGAAGGGCGACCTCCACGCGCCATGGGAGCCTGAGCCACACGAGAGCGGCGCTGCGGCGGCGGCGCGGGCCAATCGCGGCGGGGATGATCTGCCCGGGGCGAAATTCGGGCGTTCTGTCCGGCTGGCCCTGCCCCGTGCGAGCAGCGCGCCGCTTCCGGTAGCACGCCCGCAAAGGCCGGTTGCCGCCCCCGCGCCGGTTTCGGCCGCCAGCGCGAAATCCGGCAAGGCGGCGTCGCTGGGTGCGTTGGCGGCGGCACTGGCGGCGGCAGAGCCCAGGCGGCTAAACCCTGCGCCAGTCCTACCGCGGCTGGCGCGCGCTCCGCATTCACAGGGAGCGTCCCTGCCACAACCCGCCAACGAACCTGGTAGCCAGGAGAGTTCGTCCGCCCTGAAGCCGCTGCCGCAACCTGCTTTTGGCGCAGGGGTGCAAGAACCGGGCGCGCTTCCGCCACCGACCGACACAGGTGCCGCTGCGCTTGCCGTAACTGGCCCCGCGCCGGCGGATACGGCGCTGGGCGACGGCGAGGCACTAGCACTCTCTGAAATCTCTGCACCGGATTCCCAACCACCGCCTCCGCCAGAGCCCCCGGCACCGGACCTACCGGCTCTTCAATCGGTCGCTGACGAAGCTGCACAGCCCGTTGCATCGGGCCTAACCCCCCCTACCACGCCAATTGGCGAGACCGGCATCGAACCATCCCTTCCAGCAGCCGTCGCCGCCGAAGCACCGCCAGAAGCCGCCCCAGGTCCAGCAGCAACGCCCCCGTCGGTTTCAGCGCCGGAGCCCACTTCCACCGCCCCAAGCGGGGTGTCGGCAGCCTCTGATTTGCCCCAACCGGCATTCGGCTCATCCGTCATCACACCGCTGCCGGTGCGCGCAGGTTCCAGGCTGACCATAGTCGATCCGCTTCCAGCTCCGGGCGGCAACACCGCCGCTGAGCCGGCGGTGTCCGTTGAGGCCGCAAGCTCTTGGGCAAGACCGCAGGAACTCGCCCCGGCTGCGGTTGTGCCGGACCGGACCGAAGCCTCGGCCATCAGCGACACCGATAATCCCGCCGGATTGCCGCAACCCGCTTTCGGCCAAACCGCGCTGCCGGGCCCGCCAGCACGAGTCACGCTCGCCTACGCGGGGCCGGAGCATGCACCAGCCCTGCCACGGCCCCAATTCGGCGCGCCTGCATTGGCAGCCTCGGCGGCGTCCTCGGCGATTCCACCACCGCTGACCGGTTCCGGGCTGGCAACACGGCCCCAGGCCGGCACACCGCAGGCGCGGACGGGCTATGCCGACACCTCGTCCCGCATCGGCGGCGAGGCTGCGCCGAATTTCACCTATGATGATGAGCTGGTCCTTCAGCTCCAGTCCGAGCGCGGCGAGATCGCCGATACCATCGTCGCCTATGGCACGCGTTCAGGCGTCTATCTGCCATTCAGCGCGGTCACGCGCTTCCTCGATCTGGCGATTTCGGTGAGTGATGAGGGCCACTACGCCAGCGGCTGGTTTATCGACGAAAGCCAGACCGTGTCGCTCAATCTGCGCTCAGGCACGCTAACGGCGGGCGGACGCGAATTTCCGCTGGGTAAGGGCGACGCCGCGGCATTCGAGGGTGAACTCTATCTGCGGGCGGAGCGCTTTGCCGATCTGTTTCCGCTGACGCTCACCGTCGATCTGCGCGCGCAGGCGGTGACAGTGAAGACCCGCGTGCCCTTCCCCTTCGAGCAGCGCATCTCCCGAGAGCAGCAGCGCCAGCAACTCGGCGCAATTGGCCGGAAGCGGGAGCAGCCCCGCTGGCCGCGCGAGCCGACGCCGTGGCGGGCGCTGTCGTTCCCGCTGGCCGATGCCGAACTGCGCGCGGTCACCGACCAGACCTATGGCAGCCGCATCGAGGGCGACCTGCGCCTCGCCGGCGACCTCGCCTTCATGACGGCGCGGCTGTTTGCCGGCGGCACCACGCGCGACGGGCTGACCGGCGCGCGGGTGGAGCTGGGCCGCCGCGATCCCGACGCGCAGCTGCTGGGTCCGCTAAAGGCCACGGAATTTCAGCTCGGCGATGTCACCACCCTCGCCCTGCCGATCGGCCTGCGCGGCACCAGCGGCCGGGGCGCATTCGTCACCAACGCCCCGCTTGAACACGCCTCGGTGTTCGACATGATCGACCTCTACGGCGATCTGCCGGACGGCTATGAAGTCGAACTCTACCGCAACAACATCCTGATCGGATCGACCCGCCGGCCGGTCAACGGGCAATATCAGTTCCGCAAGGTCGCGGTCGACTACGGGCTAAACGTTTTCCGCATGGTGTTCTACGGCCCGCAAGGGCAGCGCCGCGAGGACGTGCGCAGCATCAG
>JANONQ010000428.1:0-3026 GCA_031420935.1 Novosphingobium sp.
TGAGTGATAGCACGCCGGAAAACTGGCTGGCCAACAGTGCCGCGCTACTGGCCGATGGACCGCTCAGCCCGTTGCGCTCCACCGCCGAAATGTTTGGCAACGAACTGGCCGATGCAGATCCGGCGATCCGCCACGCTATGGCCGGGGCGAGCGGGGGACTTGGCCTCAAGCCTACCACTGGACGAGAAGGTAATCGGGCGAACTGATATGTGGAAACGCGGAGACAATGTAAGTTTTCTGAAAGATAATTAAGTTGCGTAGATCAGGGTTTGAAAAATATGGCAAAGATCATCCATACAATGATCCGCGTACTTGATGAATCAAGATCTGTTGGGTTCTATATTGCGCTAGGCCTCGATATATTGGAGAGGCCGCGGAAATGGCCCCGTGGTACGACAAGGCCGAATTTCGCATGGGAACCACCGGCACAAATGGCATCCCCCGCCTGCCCGGCAACAACAATTACAAGGTGTTTTCCGCCGGCGCGAAGAAGCTGGGCTACAAGGAATTCCACACCGGCAACATTTCGATCAACAGCGAGCCGCGCGATGAGCGGACGAGTTGCCGCCAGTTGGGCTTCTGCTTCCAGGGCTGCAAGATGGGGGCCAAGTGGTCGACGCTCTATACCGAGATTCCTCGGGGTGAAGCCACCGGCAAACTCGAAGTGCGCCCGCAATCCCAGGTGATCCGGATCGAGCATAATGCCAGCGGCAAGGTCACGGCCGTGATTTACGCCGATAAGGACGGGGTGATGCGGCGCCAGAAAGCCCGCATTGTGGCCGTGGCCGGCAATTCGATCGAAAGCCCGCGGCTGCTGCTCAATTCGCACAGCAATCTGTTTCCGCAAGGCCTTGCAAACGGGGCCGGCCATGTCGGGCGCTATTACATGCGGCACATGACTGGCTCTGTTTATGCCGTGTTCGACAAGCCGGTGCACATGTATCGCGGCACCACGATGGCGGGCATCATCAAAGATGAAGCCCGGAACGATCCGTCGCGCGGGTTTGTCGCCGGATATGAGATGGAAACGCTTTCCCTGGGCGTGCCTTTCATGGCTGCCTTCCTGAACCCCGGCGCCTGGGGACGCGAATTCACTTCGGCACTCGACGCCTATGACAACATGGCCGGCATGTGGCTGGTGGGCGAGGACATGCCGCAGGCCAGGAACCGCATCACCCTGAATGCCGATGCGAAGGATGGCTTCGGAATGCCGGTGGCCCATGTCAATTATCATGACCATGCCAACGATGTTGCCATGCGCAACCATGCCTTCAGGCAGGGCAAAGCCATATACGAAGCGGTCGGCGCGAAGCGCACCATCCTGACGCCGCCTTACCCATCGACTCACAACATGGGCAGCAACAGGATGAGTGCTAAGGCTGCCGATGGCGTGGTCAACAAATGGGGCCAGACGCATGAAGTGCCGAACCTGTTCGTTTCGGACGGCAGCCAGTTCACGACCAGCGCGGCGGAAAACCCCACCCTGACGATTGTGGCCCTTGCACTGCGTCAGGCCGATCACATTGCTGGACGCATGGCGCGCAACGAGCTGTAATACGGGACGGCTTGCCAACCGACATCTCTTTCGGTGTCGATCTCCATGATCCTGTGGTCGCGGCAGAGCGCACCCGCCAAGGACTCTGCCTTTGACTTGTCGGATCGGAGCAGCAAGATAGGCCCAATGACCAACGAAGATGAAAAGCGCCTCCATCGCCGCCGGTTCTACAAGGCCGAGCAGGGGGCCGAATTCGTCGAAGCGCATGTTACGTCGACGGCGCAGACCCGCGATCCGGCCTATCGCCTGGCGTTCCGCGACACCGACTTCCTGCTGCGCGAGGAACTGTGAGCTGCGACGCGACCTCACCGAAGAGGTTGAGAGTCAGCGGATTGCCGAAGAGATCAGGAATACCCTTGTCGTCGAGATAGGAGACGACTTCGCTTGCCCGGTCCGCGCCGAGCGAGTGCGTCAAATAGGCAATCGCTTCGACCTCGGAGAAGGGCTCGAGGCTGAGCTCCACCGGCGGTGCGCCATATTCGTCGGAGATGTCCTGACGGGCGACCGCCCCGCGCCAATCCGCAGCCCGGCACGACAGGATGAAACGCGGGCAGCCGGCGGCGATCAACTGACCCAGCACACGGTACACCGGATCGGACTCTCGTGCGGCCGTCAGCTCGTCGAGCCCATCGATCAAGAAAGGCATCTTATCGATCTTGCGCTGGAACTGGCAACTTCCCGACTGGCCTGATTTCCGCTTCGACGCGGATCGCATTCGCGCGCCAGAAGAGCAATTCCTTAAAGGCTCCGGCGTCGTCATTGGCGCGCTGCGCCACCTCGACGCCGATGCGCGCGATGGCCTTACCATCGAACTAATCTCGCAGGAGGTTGTCGATAGTCCGCCAATGAGGGCAAAATCCTTGACCGCGACAGCGTCCAATCGTCGCTCGCACGGCATCTGGGCTTTGTTACCGACCAGCGCCGCGCAAGCGCGGCAGAGGCCGGACCGCAGAATTCATGGCCGATATTTTATCGCAGCCATGCTGGGCCGCTCGATATCGGGCACTGCGATTACCCGTGCCGCGTTCGCACTTGTGGTTCGAAAGCATCAATCGCATACGGATTGCCCGCTTGCGTGTCGCGCTGGCTTGACTTACAGTTTGCGCACATATTCGGATGGTCGAAATGAGGGCGTCAAAGCCATCTTAGCCGGTTCGCGGCAGCAGGGAGCGTATGATCGATGTCGAAAGCTGTCGGAGCAGTTCAGACAGGTAAAACTCCGGTCGAGCGCATTGAATCCGGCGCGCCCGGCGCGGACGAACTCGTCGCACGGTTCGAGCGCGATGTGTTCGACGACTTCGACTTTAACGACCCAGCCTTCAATACGCACATCAACGATGTGCTCGATACCCAGCTCGCGCATTGCCCGGCGGTGCGCAGCCAGGTTGGCGAAGGCTATTGGTGGTTCACGCGCCACGAGGATATCAAGCGTATCGGGCTCGACTGGCAGACCTTCTCCAGCGCCAAGGGC
>JANONQ010000429.1:0-4752 GCA_031420935.1 Novosphingobium sp.
CTCGATCTTCCTCGGCCGGATGACGCCGGAAGCGGTCGGCGATTATGTCGCCGGCCCCAACCACGTGCTGCCGACCGGCCGCCGGGCGCGGTTCTCCTCCGGGCTGTCGGTGCTCGATTTCATGAAGCGCACCAGCTTCATCCAGCTCGACGAGACGGCGCTGCGCGCCCTTGGCCCGGCCGCCATTGCCCTGGCCGAGGCCGAGGGACTGCCGGCGCACGCCCGCTCGATCGAAGTCAGGCTGGGGATATGAAAACGCCCAACAGCGGCGGCAAACGACAGGCCCGCGCCGCCGCCCGCCTCGCCGCAGTGCAGGCGCTTTACCAGCATGAGATGGAAGCCATGCCCATCGCGCGGCTGCTCGACGAGTTCCACCAGCACCGTCTCGGCGCCGAAATCGACGAGGACCAGTACGCCGATGCCGAGCGCAGCTTTTTTGACGATGTCGTAAGCGGCGCACTGGCCCGCCGCGACGAGATCGATGGACTGCTGGCTGGCAAGCTGGCCGAGGGCTGGAAGCTCGCCCGGCTCGACCGGACCATGCTCCAGATCCTGCGCGCCGGCACCTACGAACTCCTCGCCCGCGCCGATGTGCCGACCGGCACCGCAATCAGCGAATATGTCGACGTCGCCCACGCCTTCTTCGACGCGCGCGAGGCGAAATTCGTCAACGGCGTGCTGGATGCGGTAGCGAAGGCGGTGCGGTGACATTCCCCTTCTTCCCCCTTGATGGGGGAAGGATACGAAGGCTTGGCAGCTCGCTGCCTAGCCGGAGTTGGATGGGGGTGAACTCTCGGCTAGGCGTAAAACCCGTGAAGAAGCACCCACCTCCACAAACCATCTTGCGCGCCCGGCAGATGCGCCGCGCGGCCACGGACGCCGAAATTCGCATGTGGCGCTTGCTGCGCGAATATTTTCCAGAGGCACGCTTCCGCCAACAGGTGCCCCTTCGACACTTTATTGCCGACTTCGCTAGCCACCGAATGAAAGTGGTGATCGAGATCGACGGCGGTCAACATGCGGACGAGAAAGATGCGCGCCGTACTGCCATCATCGAGGCCGAAGGCTACCGCGTGATCCGTTTCTGGAACAATGAAGTGCTCGAAAACGGAGATGGTTGTGTGATCACGCTGGGGCAGCTCATGGGGCAAAATCACCCCCATCCAGCTGCGACTAGGCAAAAAGTTGCCAAGTCTTCGCATCCTTCCCCCATCAAGGGGGAAGAAGGTCCATGACCACCGAGCTCGCCTTCATCGAAGCCCTGCGCCGTCTCGCGCAGCATCCCGCCGCGCGCGGGTTGGATGACGACTGCGCGGTGCTCGAGATTGGCGGCGAGGCGCTCGTGCTTACCCATGATGCGATGGTCGAGGGGGTGCATTTCCTCGCCGGGCAGGACCCGGCCGATATCGCCTGGAAGCTGGTGGCGGTAAACATGTCCGACCTCGCCGCCAAAGGCGCGCAGCCGCTCGGGGTGCTGCTCGGCTATATGCTGGGGGCCGGCGATGCCCGCTTTCTCGCCGGGCTGGCGGAGGCGCTCGCCGCTTTTGGCGCGCCGCTGCTCGGCGGTGATACGGTGTCCAGCAACGGCCCGCAGGTGCTCGGTTTGACCGCGATTGGGCGGGCAACGCACCGGCCCGTGCCCTCCCGCAGTGGGGCGAAACCGGGCGACGCACTGTGGATCACCGGACCGGTCGGCGCGGCGATGCTTGGGCTGGAAGCCCTGCGCGGTTCTGGGCGGACCGGGACCGGCGGCAGCCTCGCCTATCGCCGCCCACAGGCGCTGCTGGCCGAGGGCCGGGCGCTCGCGCCGCATGTCACGGCGATGATGGACGTGTCGGACGGCTTGCTGCTCGATGCCGCGCGGATGGCGCGGGCAAGCGGCGTAACTCTGGCGATCAACAGCGCCGCGGTGCCGCTAGCAGTGCCCGAGGATCGCCGCGCCGAAGCGCTGCGGTGGGGCGAGGACTACCAGTTGCTGTTCGCCGCCCCGCCGGAGTTCCGGCCACCGGTCGAGGCTTTCCGCATCGGGGAGGCGATGCCGATGCAAGACGCGCCGCTGCTGCTCGACGGCCAACCGCTCAGTGAGGGCGACGGCCTCGGCTACGAGCACCGCTAGAGCACCGAAACATCCACCCCGCGCGCCTTCAAGATCGGCTTGAGCGCAAAATAGGCGGCGCGGGTCCGGTGGTTGGGGATAGCGGGATAAAGGTGGTGGATGAGGTGCGTCTCCATTCCCATCGACAGCACATGGCCAAGCCGGCTCTTGAACAGATTTGCGTTCTCGTAGCGGCCCTGCTTCCCCTCGCGCGGGTGATGCGGCGCCCAGCTGAGATAAAAGCGGATGTAGCTGAGGCCGACGTGGCGCGGCAGCCACCATACAGCCGCGGCCTCGATTGCATAACCGCCCCACGCCATCGAAAACAGCACGCCCATGAACACCAGCTGCAAGAGCATCGTTTCCTTGAGCGCGCGCCTGGCCTCGGGCGTGCCCATCTCAGTGAGGATGCGCTTGTAGTGATGGATCGAGCCATCGACGCCGGGCTGACGGTTGTACCAGGTCTTGTACCAGGCGGCCCACATATTGGGCGCCTCGTCGGTATAGTCGGGATCCTTGGTCGGGTGATTGCAGTGGTAGTGATGCTCAAGGTGCATCAGACGGGCCATGCTGAAGGGGAACACGATCGGTATGGTCGAGACCGCCCCCACCGCCTCGTTCAGCCAGCGCAGCTTTTCGCCCGGGCGGGCAATGTTGGAGTGCATCGCCTCGTGGCTGGTGACATATCCGCCGGTGGCGAAGATGCAGGACAGCACACAGGCCAGCGGCAGGTTGATCAGGCCCATTATCGCCAGCGGGAAGAACGAGAGCCAGACGGCGAAGCAGCCAAACGCCGCCGCCGCATAATACCACATCGGCCCACCATGGAATTCCCGGGCGATGGCGATCTCTTCCTTGCGCAGATCGCGCCGGGTGTAGAGGTCAAGCCCGTCTGGACCAAGCGGCAGCGCCGGACCGTCGCCGGCCTTGTTGCGCGCGGCGGTATCGGGCTGGAACAGGAGGTCGCCTTCGCTCACAGCCCCCACCTCACAGCCATCTTCCGCGAATATTGGCAATCAGGCCCCAGGTGCCGCCGATAGCGAGACCAAAGGCAATACGGCTGAGGCCCATCGGCGGATCGATGCTCCAGACCGCCATGGACTGGGCAATCAACGGCGCGATGAAACCGATGCCGAACAGCAACGGCATCACCGCGAACAGCTTTTTAACCCCCGCCTCCATAGCGTTAACATTGCATACACCATCGCGCCCCGCAAGCCGGGGTAATCACGCAAAACGCCGCGCCCGGCCATTAATGGGCAGAACCGCGCCTTGGGGCTTGCGCGCTGGTGCGCTTGCCTCTAGCGGCGGGCGCACTTTTCCGCCCTGCGTGCGCCGGGCGGTTTTCTATGCGCAACCAAACAAGGGGGAGTAGCGCTAGTGGACCTCGTCATGATCGCGATAGTTCTCGGCCTGGTGGCCGTGGCCTACGGACTATTCACCAGCCGGCAGGTGCTCAGTGCGCCGGCCGGCAATGCCAAGATGCAGGAAATCGCAGCGGCGATTCAAGAGGGGGCGCAGGCCTATCTCGGCCGACAATACCGCACCATCGCCGTGGTCGGCGTGGTCGTGGCGGCACTGGTCTATTTCTTCCTCGACATGCCGCGCGGCGGCGCGCCGATCTCGGCGGCCGGCTTCCTGCTCGGCTCGTTCCTGTCCGGCGCAACCGGCTTCATCGGCATGAACATCTCGGTGCGCGCCAATGTCCGCACCGCCGCTGCCGCCCAGACCGGGCTGCAGCAGGGCCTGACCCTGGCGTTCCGCGCCGGCGCGATCACTGGCATGCTGGTCGCCGGCCTCGCTCTGCTGGCGATTTCCGGGTACTTCTGGTATCTCACCGGTCCGGCAGGCCACGCCGTCGGCGGTGCTGACCGCACGGTGGTTGACGGCCTCATCGCCCTCGCCTTCGGCGCTTCGCTGATTTCGATCTTCGCGCGTCTCGGCGGCGGCATCTTCACCAAGGCGGCCGACGTCGGCGCTGACCTTGTCGGCAAGGTCGAGGCCGGAATCCCGGAAGACGACCCCCGCAACCCGGCCGTGATCGCCGACAACGTCGGTGACAATGTCGGTGACTGCGCCGGCATGGCCGCCGATCTGTTCGAAACCTATGTCGTCACCATCGGCGCGACCATGGTGCTGACCGCATTGCTGCTGAAGGGCGCCGACAATCTGATGGCGCTGATGAGCCTGCCGCTGCTGATCGGCGGCGTCTGCATCGTCACCTCGATCATCGGCACCTATTTCGTCCGTCTCGGCAACAGCAAGAACATCATGGGCGCGATGTACAAGGGCTTCCTGGTCACCGCTGTCCTCTCGGTCCCGGCGATCTGGTGGGCGATCTCCTATGCGCTGGGCGGCGACATGGAATCCTTCATCGGCGGCCAGGACTATACGGGCCGCACATTGTTCTATTGCGCGCTGGTCGGCCTGGTCATTACCGGGCTGATCATCTGGATCACCGAATATTATACCGGCACCAACTCCCGCCCGGTGCGCTCGATCGCCAAGGCCTCGGAAACCGGCCACGGCACCAACGTCATCCAGGGCCTGGCGATCAGCATGGAATCGACCGCGCTGCCGACGCTGGTGATCTGCACCGGCATTATCGTCGCCTTCAAGCTCGCGGGCCTGATGGGGATTGCCTATGCGGCCACCGC
>JANONQ010000430.1:0-1592 GCA_031420935.1 Novosphingobium sp.
GCGGCGATTCCGGCGGCATCGTTTCTCTCGATCAGCTTAAGAGGCGGGCCGTAGAAAAGGCCTACCGCCTGCCGGTTCTGATTTCCATCCCGCTGGTCGCCTGCATGCTGCCAACAATGATCGGCACACTGATGCTGCCAGCAGTGGTAATGGTCGTTCGTCAACTATTTCCAATGATGCGTGGGGGGTAACATGCGAAAATCACCGGTAATGTTCGTAATCCTTGCAATGGCTTCGCCATTGCTGGGTGGTTGCCAATCGCTGTTTGGGCATTCGGCCGCCGTTCGCACCACTGATCCTGGCATGCAGCAGCGCGACAGCGATGATTACGCCGAATCGCAAATGGCGCTTGGCAAGGAGGGATTGGACACTGGCCAGTATGCACTGGCGATCGTCGGTTTTCGCAATGCCCGGATTTTTCCCGAGCAGGCGGCGGGCGCCTACAACGGCCTGGCCATAGCCTATCTGCGACTTGACCGCCCCGATCTGGCCGAGCGCTTCTTCAAGCAGGCCATTGTCGAAGCTCCTGGCGACAAGCGCTATCAGGCCAATCTCGCGCGCTTCTATCAGGCAGTACCCGATGTTGCGGTCCGTAATACCCGTGACGAGGGACCCGCGCAGGCCAGCCTCGCGCCTGAGCAACAAGCCTCCGCGCCCAGGGAAATCCTATTGATGGCAAGGGCCGGGGAGCATCGCGCAGTCACCGTTCAGGGAGCAACCGGCCAGTTGATCAGGATCTCTGCCAACCAGCTGATGATTGGCGGGCGCGCGGCTGGGGCACCGTCGCTCGATGCTCGCCGCCGGTCACCGACTGCCGCGACGATGGCCGCCCGGCAGCCACTCCGGAGGGTGAACCCGCAATATCCGAACAGATTTGCCATTGTCGCACCCGCACCTGCGCAAGCGACTGCTGGCAGCAACTATCCTGTCCGTATCGGCTTTGCGGCGGGTGCCTCGCCGGTCACACCGACGCGGACGAACGTCGCAGTTACTTGGGCCCGACGTTAAGCCTGTGATCGCTGCCCTGGTATGACCGCACTGCAAATTGCCGGTGGAGCGGTGCTGGCCGCAATTGCGGTAACCGGGTCCTATCTCGACCTACGGACCCGTCGTCTGCCCAACTGGTTATGCCTGGCCGGCTTGATCGCAGGCCTCGCATTTGGCTTGGCGGCGGGCGGCTTGACAACGGCGGCAATAGCGCTGCTGCACGCCCTCATCGCGCTGATCGTCGGTGCGGGGCTATTCGCTCTCGGCGGAATTGGCGGCGGCGATGCGAAGTTCTACGCAGGGCTGGCCGCCTGGTTTCCGCTCCAGGCCGGGCTGGGCCTGCTGGTAAGCGTCTCGCTGACCGGCCTGCTGCTCCTGGTTGCCTGGCTACCCTATCGCCAGCGCATGATGCGCGCTGATGGCGGCATGGCCAAGGACAGCGATTTCCGCAAGCTGCCTTATGGCGTTGCGATAGCCGTGGGCGCTCTGGTATTTTTCGCGATGCGGGAATTCTGAAAACCTGTATCGCTGCCAATGCTCCTCTTGTAGAAGAGAGGCCGGGCGGAGCGAAGCGGAGGGGCCTTGTTGCCCCGTTCCGCATTCCA
>JANONQ010000431.1:0-2226 GCA_031420935.1 Novosphingobium sp.
TTCTGGGTGCGGCCATAGGTCATCCCCGCCTCCTGCCCGGCGAAGCGCGCGGCGGGGGTTTCGGCATTGTCGTAGCTGAAGCCGGAGGTGAGGAAGATTGCTTCGCTGGTCTCACCCTGCTCCGAACGCCAGGTGCCCCCGCGCACGGCGCGCGTGGCGGCGCGCCATTTCGAGGTGATCGAACGGTCCTGACCGGTGGTGCGTTTCATGGGCGGGCTTTACGTTCATTTCCGGCGATAGAAAAGCAGGCAAAATCCTCGCTCGAATCAAGCGCTGCGGCTGGCTCCGGGCACCCACAGCACATCGCCGCCGGACCCGGCATTAACCGCGCGGGCAAGGACAAACAGGTAGTCCGACAGCCGGTTGATATAGGCGAGCGCCGCCGGGTTGACCGGCGCCGCCGCTGCCAGCGCGGTCATCGTCCGCTCCGCCCGGCGCATGGCCGCGCGCGCGACATGCACGCGCGCCGCAGCTTCGCTGCCGCCGGGCAGGATGAAGCTGGTCAGCGGCGCGAGATCGGCATTGAGCGCATCGATCGCCTGTTCCAGCCAGGCGGTTTGTTCGGGGACCATGCGCAGCACCATCGGCGACGGCGCGAAATCATCTCCCGGCGTGGCGAGATCGGCGCCAAGGTCGAACAGATCGTTCTGGATTCGCGCGGTTTGCGCGGCGTGCGGACCCCCCGCAAGCGCGAGCGCGGCAAGGCCCAGGGCGCTGTTCGCTTCATCGACCGAACCGATAGCCTCCATCCGCACCGCATGCTTGGCGACGCGCGAGCCATCGACGAGCCCGGTGGTTCCGTCGTCCCCCGTGCGCGTGTAAATCTTGTTGAGCTTAACCAAGGCTCTAGCGGCTTATGGCCAGCAAAACGGCGACGACGACCACCGCCAGCGCCTGATACTTGATCCGCGCGAACATCATCTTGTTCTGCATCAGCTGCATCTCGGTGGGACCGGCACCGGGATCGCGGTCAAGTTCTTCCTTGGTGGTATTGAGGAAGGCGATGATGCCGCGCACCAGGCTGACGACGACCATGATCACCAGCACGACGATCAGAGGGATAAGGATATAGTTCATGGATCGCTATTTAAGTGCGCATCGAGCGAAATACCAGCGGGGAAGCGATGCGCACGGAGCGAATTCGCCAGCGCCTGCCCGTCCTCGCCGGCGCGGCGGCGCTCGGCCAGGCCAAAGCCCCTCTGCGCCGAGCCGCGCCGCTTGGCCAGCTTGCGCCCGTCGGCCTCGACCAGCAGGCCGTGGTGATGCCAGCGCGGCACTGGCAGATCGAGCAACGCCTGCAGCAGTCGGTGGATATGCGTGGCCAGGAACAGGTCGGCGCCGCGCGTTACCAGCGTAACGCCGTCCGCCGCGTCGTCGAGCGTGGCGGCGAGGTGGTAGCTTGCGGGCGCGTCGCGGCGCAGCAGCACGACATCGCCGAAGATTTCCGGGTCCGCCTGCTGGATGCCGGCCAGTTCGTCTTCCCACGCAAGCGGCCCGGCCAGCGCAATTGCCTTCGCTATATCCAGCCGCCAGGCCGCACCCCTTGGATCGGCCGCGCGGCCTCGGCAGGTGCCGGGGTAGATCGGCCCGTCCGGCCCCGCGCCCGTTGCTGCCGCCGCAATTTCGGCGCGGGTGCAGCGGCACGGGTAGAGCAAACCCATTGCCTTGAGCCGCTCGCCCGCCGCGGCATACTGCGCCAGCCGCGCCGACTGGAACACCGCCGCGCCGTCCCAGTTGAGGCCCAGCCAGGCAAGATCGGCGAGGAACGCCTCGATCAGCTCCGGCCGGTTGCGCGTGCCGTCGATATCCTCGATGCGCAGCAGCACTTCGCCGCCCCGCGCCCGGGCCAGATCATGCGCGACAATCGCCGCATAGGCATGGCCGAGATGCAGCGGCCCGTTGGGGCTGGGAGCGAAGCGGGTGCGGATCATTGGATCGTTTTGGTCACCCGGTTGTGGATTGACACGCGATGAGGTGCTTGACGTGGCTCAGTGAGCGGTGTTGAGTTCCCAGCCATGCACTGCCATGAAACCGTAACCCCGGTTTGCGACGGGAGGCCATGCTCAAGTCGGAGCTGATCGAGCGCGCGGCCCGCTTCCGCAGCGCCGGGGATGACCCTACCCGCAATCTTTCCGCTTGTCCCGCGCTGGTGCTCAATGCGGACTATACGCCGCTGTCGTATTATCCACTGAGCCTGTGGCCCTGGCAGACGGCGATCAAGGCGCT
>JANONQ010000432.1:0-5519 GCA_031420935.1 Novosphingobium sp.
GGCATTGGACGGGATCACCGTGATTGAGCTGGCCGGCATCGGCGCGGCATTGCCGGTGCGGATGCCCGCGAGTTAGCCGCTTGTTCAAGCGCATCGACCCGATGGTGCGGCTGATTGTCGCGGCAATCCTGCTGGCCAGCCTTCTGCCAGTAAAGGGACCTGCGCGCGAGGCGGCGCAGTTCGTTTCCAGCGCCGCGGTGTTCCTGCTGTTTTTCATCTATGGCCTGCGCCTCTCGCGGCGCGAGGTGCTGGCGGGATTGGGCAATCACCGCTTGCTGGTGCCGCTGACCCTGTGGGTGTTCGCGGCGATGGCTGCGGCGGGCTGGCTGTTGTGGCAGGCCGGGATCACGTTCCTGCCGCCAGCGTTGGCGCTGGGGTTCCTGTTCCTCGGCGCGCTGCCTTCGACCGTCCAGTCGGCGACGGCCTATAGCTCGCTCGCCGGCGGCAATGTCGCGAGTTCGGTGGTGGCGGCCGCGCTCGTCAACATTCTCGGCGTTTTCATCAGCGCGCCGCTGTTCTCACTGCTGGCGGGCGGCGCGGGCGCGGAATTTCACGGCGCGGCGCTGGTCAAGGTGGTGACTATGCTGCTGCTGCCGTTTGTCATGGGCCAGGCGTTGCAGGGCCTGACCAGAACCTGGGTTGCGGGCCACCGCCAGCTGATCACCGTGATGGACCGCACGACCATCGGCATTGCCGTCTATGTCGCTTTTTCCGGGGCGGTGGAACAGGGCATCTGGAGCCGTGTGGACCTGACCGCCTGGGCGGGGCTGCTGCTGGGCTGCGCTCTGCTGCTGCTGGTCGGCTATGGCGGATCGTGGCTGCTGGGCGGGGTGCTGAAATTGCCGCGCGGGGACCGGATTTCCCTGCTATTCGCTGGCGCGCAGAAAAGCGTCGCGATGGGCGCGCCGCTGGCCACCGTGCTGTTCCCGCCGGCGCTGGCGGGGATCGTACTGCTGCCGCTGCTGGTTTACCACCTGGCGCAGATGCTGGTGGCCGCGCCCATTGCCGGTCGGCTGGGGGAGGGGAGGAGCTAGATCGAACTGGCCGATTTGGGGTGGTTAGGCGACCGTCTGCTTTCGGGCGCAAAAATCGGCAAGCTGACAATTTAAGCGTTCAGCATCTCCTGTCGCTCGTCCTCGGTGCAGAGCGCAATGGCAGCTAAACTATGCTGCCCTTTTATATGAGCTACCACTGCAAGGATGGCCCGCACCGTCAGGTCATCAGACACACGCTGAAGGTCCTTTAGCGCAGTTGGAAGCAACCCTGCCCATGCCGTGCCGTAATCGCTTTCGAGCTGCGTAGGGACAGCGGGACTGTTGCTGGCGAAACGCGCCTCTTCGATAGAAGCCAACAGTGCATAGGTGTTCCAGTCGGGTTGCTGAAGCTCCTTGATGAGTTCGACGATCTGGATCGCGGCGGCATATGAGGCAGTGTTCACCGCGCCTTGATGATATAGCTGATCCCATAATTCACTAGAACCACTAAGTGCTTTACCCCCTCGCCATGCTTCGATGGCGGGGCGAGGGTCATAAGGTTCACCGTAAGCGCTAAGCCAAACCTCTGCGGCCATCATCGAAACCTCCCTCGCTACGATGACGTGCAGCGACGGCAAGCGCAACTACAGGTTTCGAATACGCGATTTGTTAGATTGAACGGCGAGAAATGGGTCGCAAGCTGCCGCATCTCCCCTACTTCGGCTGATAGGTCTGCTCTACCCCCGGAAACACCCGCGAGCGCACCTCCTCGGCATAGCGCGCCGCCGCGCCGGAAATCGTCTCGGCGATCTCCTCGTAGCGCTTTACGAACTTCGGCACCCGCTCGAACATGCCTAGCATGTCCTCGGTCACCAGCACCTGACCGTCGCACTGCGCCGACGCGCCGATACCGATGGTCGGGCAGGCGACGGCTTGCGTCACTTCCACCGCGACCGGCTCGACCACGCCTTCGATGACGATGGCGAAGGCTCCGGCGGCGTCCAGCGCTTTCGCATCGGCGAGGATCTTGGCGGCTTCCGCCGCGCTGCGCCCGCGCGCGTTGTAGCCGCCGAGCTGGTTGACCGCTTGCGGGGTGAGGCCGACGTGGCCCATTACCGGAATGCCGCGCTGCGACAGGAAGGCGACGGTCTCGGCCATCGCCTCGCCGCCCTCCAGCTTGACCCCCGCACAGCCGGTCTCCTTGAGCAGCCGGGCGGCGCTGGCGAAGGCCTGCCCTGGCGAGCCCTCGTAGGAACCGAACGGCATGTCGACCAGCACCGCGGCGTGATAGCTGCCCCGCACCACCGCCGCGCCGTGCGCCGCCATCATCTCCAGCGTCACCGGCACGGAGGAGGGCAGGCCGTAAATCACCTGGCCGAGGCTGTCGCCGACCAGCAGCAAATCGCAATGGGCGTCGAGCAGCTGCGCCTGCCGCGCGGTATAGGCGGTGAGCATGACGATCGGCTCGGCGGTCACCCCGTCGCGCTTGCGAGCGCGGAGCGCCGGGATGGTCAGGCGGCGCATTGGCGCCGGGGTCGGATTGGCGCGGCTGGTGGCCGTGTCGAGCTGGAAGGTGGTGGACATCTCAAGGCTTTTAGCCATTAGTTTTAAACTGGGGAAGGGCAGGTGTTGGCCCTTGCCAATCAGGGGCATATGGCTAGCTTCCAGCGCTACTGCAGCGCGAGGTTGGGGAGAACCGCATGTTCGGCCGGGTTAAATCGCTCGATGCCATTCTGGCGACGGCACAAAGAAAATCGCTGCCGCGCACGCTTGGCGCCTTCCAGCTGACCATGCTCGGGGTCGGGGCGATTATCGGCACCGGCATTTTCGTGCTGACGGCAGAGGCCACGCAAAAGGCCGGGCCGGGCATGTTGCTCAGCTTCGTTATTGCTGGTGCGGTCTGTGCGGTGGCGGCTTTGTGCTATTCCGAAATGTCCTCGATGATCCCGGTTTCGGGATCGGCTTATACCTACAGCTATGCGGTGATGGGTGAAATGCTGGCCTGGATGGTCGGCTGGGCGCTGGTGCTGGAGTATGCGGTTGCGGCGGGCGCGGTTGCGGTTGGCTGGTCGGGCTATTTCGTGGGGCTCTTGCGGGAATTCCTCGGTATAGACTTGGGCACCGCCTATACGCTGGGGCCGATCGACGGCGGCATCTTCAATGTCCCGGCGTTCCTCATCGCCCTGTTGGTCACCTGGCTGCTGGTGATCGGAACGCGCGAAAGCGCTTTCGTCAATGCTGTCCTTGTCATGGTGAAGATCTCCGCACTGACGTTGTTCCTGGTCCTTGCCCTGCCGGTGATGAAGGCCGAGAATTTCCAGCCATTCGCCCCGCTCGGTTTCGGCGGTATCGGCGCGGCGGCGGCTTCCATTTTCTTTGCTTATGTCGGCTTTGACGCGGTCTCCACTGCGGCGGAGGAAACCAAGAATCCGCAGCGCAACATGCCGATCGGTCTGATCGGCAGTCTTGGTATCTGCACGGTCTTCTACCTGCTGGTGGCTTCCGGCGT
Source organism: Novosphingobium sp. (assembly GCA_031420935.1). Lineage (GTDB taxonomy): Bacteria > Pseudomonadota > Alphaproteobacteria > Sphingomonadales > Sphingomonadaceae > Novosphingobium. Next base: position 3,484 of record JANONQ010000432.1, read on the forward strand.
GATCGGCAGTGTCGGCGCGCAGCCGCTGCTTGATTCCGCTGGAAACGGCATTTCGCCGGGCACCAAGGAGCTGACGGCTGCCTGCGCTGCGCAGGTCACCGAAGTGGTGGTCTGTTCCAAGGAGGCGCTGGCCTGGACGCTGCGGACCATCGGCGAACAGCAGGGGTCGGATCTTATCCGTCAGGCGGGCAATCTCGTCGGCCTCGCCGCTGGTCTGGCGCTGCCTTCGGTGGTGCTGATGATGATGTTCGGCCAAACCCGCATCTTTTTCGTCATGAGCCGCGACGGGTTGCTCCCCGAAGTGCTGAGCAAGGTGCATCCAAAATACCAGACGCCCTATGTGGTGACGATCATCACCGGTATTGTCGTGGCGTTTTTCGCCGCGCTGTTTCCAGTGGGCGCGCTCGCGGATATTTCCAATTCGGGCACGCTGTTCGCCTTCGCCATGGTGGCGATTGCGGTCATGGTGCTGCGGCGGACCGATCCCACGCGCCACCGGCCGTTCCGCACGCCGGCCATCGCTGTGGTCGCGCCGCTGGCGATACTCGGCTGCATCTATCTGTTCTTCAGCCTGTCGGCCTATACGCTGGGACTGTTCGCTGCCTGGGCGGTGATCGGGCTGGCGGTGTATTTCCTTTACAGCCGCAGCCACAGCCATGTCGGGCGCGGGCTGGTCGAGGTGCATGAGGACGATCCCGGCATCCCGCCCCAACCGGTGCCGCCGCTGCCGGGCGGCATCAAGCTCGACTGATCGCAAGTCCGCGGCCGGCGATCCGGCCGCGGATTTACGCCACTGGGATCAGAGGTGGGTTTGGACGTGGGTATCAACCGCCTCTTTGCGCACATTCATCCCCAGCGCCATCTTCGCGGCGCCCAGCATGCCAATTTCCGCCTTCGACCAGATGGTGGCATCGCCCAGCTTCATGTGCAGCATCAGCAGATCGGGATCGTTCTTGCCGCCAGGGAACCACGCCTCGGCCAGTTTTGACCACTCCTTGTCCTTGCGCTCCCGGCTGGTTTCTTCGCTGAGCAGGCCGTGGAAGCGGGCGAAGGTGTCATGGCCTTTGCTGGTGAAGGTGGCGGTCGCCGGGCCCATCGGGGCGAGGTGGCTACTGCGGGAGACGAAGAACCAGATTTCGTGATTGGCGTTGCGGTCGAGCTGGGCGGTCATCGGCGCGGCGCTGTCGGGATCGGCGTCGAGCTGGAGCATGATGAAGGGCGATTCCGCCATGGCCTTCCAGAATTTATCGCGCATTTCGGCGGGGTCGGCTTTTTGGGTACGCATCGGTGATCTCCTGTGGGGATAGGGAGGAAACACAGGGGCGAGGCGCATGTTCCATGACGGCTTGCGAATCAATTTCTTTGAGAACATAAGAAGAACATGAATGCGATTCTCCAGCCTGCCTTCAACCGCGCCGTTGACCCTCGCGCCGCCGAATGGCGTCCCGGACTGACCCAGGCTGGCCTCTGCTATGGCGAGGTGTTTGCCTCTTCGCACGAGGCGGCGGGGGCGGCGCTGGCGTTGGCGTTGGCGCTCGACCGGATGCAGGGCGGTGCCCCCGATCCGCTCGGCGCGGCATCTGCCGAGCGCCCGTGGCTGTGGGTGCAGGACGCTGCCGCGCTGCGCCTGACCGGCCGGCCCTATCGTCCCGGCCTGCCGCTGCCGCTGCGCCACCGCCTGATCCATGTCGCGGCAAAGACGCCCGAGGATGCGTTGTTCGCGCTGGAAGAGGGCATGCGTTGCCGCGAGCTTGCCTTCGTCATCGGCGAGCTGGCGGGCAATCCCAAGGCGCTCTCCTTCACCGCCTCGCGCCGGCTCAGCCTTGCGGCGGAGAGGCACGGGGTGCCGTTGTGGCTGGTGCGGCTCGATGCGCAGCGCGATCTCGGCTCGGCATGGCTGCGCTGGGAGGCGCGCTCCGCCCCGTCGCCGCCGCCGCGCTGGAACCCGCAAGCGCCGGGTTCCCCGAGCTGGCATGCCGAGCTGTTCCGCGCCCGCAGCCACCCTCCCGGAGAATGGATATTGCGCGATGACGAAA
>JANONQ010000433.1:0-1625 GCA_031420935.1 Novosphingobium sp.
CACCATGGGCTTACGCTTTGTTATCGTTCGAGAATTCAGCTTCTTGGCAATCGTCAAAAGGGCTGCCGCCCAGCGCCGCCAGGCGGTCGATCGCACAACCCCGGCACGGATGCAGACCTGCCGCCAGGGCATGCCGTCGGCTCGCAGCCAGACGATGCGGGCGTCCTCAGGGCCGATCAGCATAAGCCAGTCGAAGCATTCCTCCATCCGCGTGATTGCGGCGGCGCTGGGGATCACCCGCATCGGGGCCTCGGGGGTGTAGCCGTAGGCAAGCTTGACGTCGTGCACCACAGGTGGCCAGGACGAGCCATAGCCACGGGGGCGGTCTTTCTCAGGCAGGCGGCGCAGCGTGTAGGCGGCTTCTTCGAAGCGATCCTCGATGTCGCGGGGTGTCAGGGTCATGATTGGTCCTCCGTGGTGTTCAATAGATCTGGCGGGCGCGCAGCGCGGCTTCGGTCACCAGCCCCGCCCGCAGCAGGGCATCCCGCGTGGTGTTGTTCACGGCGCTGGGCGGGACGAAGCGGCCGGAATTGATCCATTCCGCCGTTCGCACCAAAATGTCGTAGGCGGTGAGCGTGGGCACAGTCTTTGTTTCCCCAGCACTTTTAGCCCTTGCCGCCAGCGCCAGCCTTTGGGCATGGCGCTTGGCGACGGCCGGTGTGAAATACGCCCATGTCCGGATTGGGTCGTCACGCTTGCGCAGCGTTCGGGTCTGCAGCACCGGCAGGATGTCGGCTTCGAGATCGTAGCCTGCTGCCAGCCAGCCATCGATCACCGGCGCTGTCGCCCCGATCACGGCCCTTGCCTCAGAGCAAAGCCCCTCGCCACAGGCTGCGAGACAGGCCGTTTCGGGGGCCTCCCTCGCGTGCGTGTCATGCGTGCTCGCGTGCGTGCTGCGCGCGGTAGTAGTTTCTTTCTTTCTTACTAAGTTCGTGTCCAGAATCCGGACATGGCTTTGTTGCGGATTTGGACATGGCTTTTCGCGATTTTGTTCCAGATTTGGACATGGCTTTTGCCCGTTTCCATGTCCAGAATCTGGACATGGCATTTGGGGAAAATCGTCCTCGAAGCCGAGGAGGTAGCGGGTCGATTTCCGCTGCTTCGTGCCCTGTTCTGCCCGCCGTTGCCTGCGGATCAGGCCCACATCTTCCAGCTTGCGCAGATGCGTGTTCAGCGAAGCGCGGGAGATTTCGGCATCGGCGGCCAACTGGTCCTGCGACGGATAGCACCCGAAATCCGGGGTATGCCGGTCGCAGAGATACCAGAGCACCAGCTTGGTCGCGGGCATCAGCCCGCGTTGCTGGATCGCCCAGTTGGTGGCCTTGTGGCTCATAGCGCCACCGTCACGGTGAGACGTTTCACGATCGCTGCCATCAGGGCGATGCGCTTGTCGGCATCCGCCTGGCGCATTTTGCCCGCCCGGACGCGGGACCAATAGACCTGCCTGCGCATGTCCAACTCGCGCTGGGCCTCGGCGATCAGCGCGGTGACGGGGATAGTGCCCCCAGAGGTGATTTGTGCCATGGTCACTTCCTCAACGCCGACCAGACACAGCGCGGCTGGCACCCGCCTTGCGGGTCTCCTGCTCGCGCAGCCAGTCTCTGACGGCATCCATGCGGTAGAGC
>JANONQ010000434.1:0-5376 GCA_031420935.1 Novosphingobium sp.
ACCCCCACGATCGTCTCGACCAGGCGGACCCCGGCGAGCGAGATCAGCGCGAACAGCGCCAGCGACACCAGCAGCTCGATCAGGGTGAAGCCTGCGCTGCCGTAGCGCCTGGCTTCCGGCGTGCCGATCATGCGGCTGCGGGCGTAGCGATCGTGCGCATGCCGGCCGCGCTGACCGCCAGGATCGCCAGGACGCGTGTCGCGCTGCCATCTTCACGGAACCGCACATCGCCGCAGATCGCCTTGAAGCCGGTCGCCAGCAGCGCCGAACGGTCGGTCCCGCCGCCCAGCCGCAGCTGGCGGGCGATATTCGCAGCGTCGTAGGCCAGCGCGGCGATAACTCCGGGGCGCGAGCCGTTGCGCTGCTCGAAACTGCGGGCGAACCCATCGAAGCGGGCTGGATCGGGCGCCGACAGCCAGGCTCCGTCAAGCGTGCGGAACTGCTCGGGCGACAGGTCGAGGCCCGGGAAAGCACCAAGCGGTTGCACGCCTCGCACTGCGAGATCGGGGGCAAGCCGCGCCAGAGCAGCGGCATCGGCCATCAGCACGGCATCGGGCAGGCCGTCGTTCGCGCCGCTGGCGGTCGCGGGCAGAGCGGTGATGTCGCCGGCCGGGAGTGGGTAGGTCTCTAGACCGTAAGCGGCAGCGGCGGTGGCAGCCGCAGCGCGGACTTGTCCGCCCCAGCCCTCGCCCGCACCGCCGATCGCCACCCGCCGGATCCCGCGCCCGGCAGCGTAAGCTAGGATCGCCGCAACCGCCTGGCGGGCGGTAATGCCGAACAGGAACGCGCCGCTTTCCAGCAGGGCGGCATCGTTGCTGAAGCTCAGCACCGGCACTCCGCTGCCGACGACGCCGAGCACTGCCGGCACCTGGTGCGCGAAAACCGGACCGAGAATTACCGTGACGCCCGCCTTGCGCGCCGCCCGGGCCGCCGCCGCAGCGCCCTGCGCCGTGCTGCCGGTATCGAAGACAAAAAGCTCGCCGCTCGCTTTTCCCCCTTGCGCCAGACTAGCCGCCCGCTCCATGCTGCGGCCAAGCGCCGCATGCGGTCCGGTTCGCGGGATCAGGAGCGCGGCGGGAAACTTCACCTTTGCCGCCAGCGCGGGAGTCCACAGCGATGGAGCCGACGATGCAATCAGGAATGACGGCAAAGATCGCAGCAGCAGACGTCGATCCATTTGCACTCCAACAGCCTCCCGTTGCGCCGCACCGGAGCCGGCGCCGCACGCTGATGTTTGTCGTGGCCGGGCTCATAGCATATCTGCTCGGGCTGATCGCCATGATTCCCGCGCGCGCGATTGTCGATGAAACTGACGATTTTCAGGTCGGCGGAACCATCTGGAACGGCGAGGCGGTGCTCGCCTCGACTTTGCGGTTCGACTGGCAATTCGCGCCGATCGCCACGCTCACCCGCCTTGGCTTCAGCGCCGACTGGCAGCTTTCGGGCGGCGGCACCGATCTTGCGGGCAGCCTGACCTCGCGCGGGGATGTGCTGCGGTTCGACAAGGTGTCGGGCCAGGCCGATGGTGCACTGCTGAGCGCGCTGGCGCCGAAACTGCCGTTCACCTGCCGCTTTGCCGCCGATGTCGCGATCGAGCGGATCGTGCTCGGCGGATTGGCGCAGGAAGCGCTTGGTAATTTCCGGACATCGCCGGCCAACTGCGCGCTGCGCGACATCGCCGCCCTGCCGGTCGAACTGCCGGCGATGCGCGCCAATGTCGCTCCCGGCGCGCGCGGCAGTAGCGGCGCGTTGATGACCGCTGCGGGCCAGTTGCATCTCGTCGAAGTGCGGCTGGCGCCAACCGGGGCGCTAAGCATCTGGCCGACCTCGAACGCCGTCCAGCGCGCGCCGTTCCTAGCGGGCATGCGTTACGATACGACAGTGGAATAGCTCGCTCAGGAAATCGCGAGATCGTTGAGGCCGACGATCGGCATCAGGATCGCCATCACCATCAGCAGCACCAGCCCGCCCATCGCCAGCAACACCGCTGGTTCGACCAGCGAGACCAGCACGGCGACCTGCGCTTCAACCTCGCGGTCGAATTCCGCTGCTGCCCGCTCGAGCGCGTCGCCCAGCTTGCCGCTGGCTTCGCCGCTAGCGACGATGGCCACCAGCATGCCGGGGAAGGCATCGGCGGCGGCCATCGCGCGATTGACGCTTTCGCCCTCACGCACCCGCGCCGCCACCGCTTCGGCTTGCGCTCGGATGTGACGGTTGGGGATCACCGCTGCGGCCGACGTCAGCGCATCGAGCAGCGGCACCCGGCTTTGCACCAGAGTCGCCAGCGTCGCGGAAAAGCGGGCGGCATTGGCCTGGCGGCTGAACCGGGCGAATGGGCGGCGGGTGGCGATCAGGCGGTGGAATTCGGCCCTCCGAGCAGGCCGCGCCAGCTCGCGGCGCGCCAGCAAAGTGCCCCCGACGATGACGATCAGCAAAAGCAGGCCGTAAGTGTTGAGCAGATTGCTTAGTGCGATCAGCGCCCGGGTCAGCAGCGGCAGCTCGGCCCCGCGCGAGACGAAGACGCGGACGATATCGGGCACGACATAGATCATCATCAGCGTCATCATCAGCGCCGAGACCGTGGCGAGCAGCGCTGGATAGAGCAGCGCCAGCCGCAGTTTCCGGCTGGCGGTGTGGCGCGCCTCGACGAAATTGGCGAGATAGGCGAGGACTTCGGGCAAGCGGCCGGAATTTTCGCCGGCGCCGATCGAGGCGCGGTAGAAATCGGGGAAGATGCGCGGATGGCGCGACAGCCCTGCGGCAAAACTGGATCCTTCCACAACGGTCCCGCGCACATCGAGCAGCACCGAATTGAGCGCAGCCGACTCGGCCTGGGCGGCGACCAGCCGCAGCGCCTCGTCGATCCGCACATCGCTGCCGATCAGCGTGGCCAGCTGGCGGGTAGCGGTGGCTAGCGCGCGGCTTGACACGCCGCGGCCGCGAAGCCGGTCGACCAGGCGGGTCTGCCCGGCGACATTGCCCGTCGCGGTTGCCGGAGCGTGACTGGCGACCACCGAGACCGGCAGCAGCTTTCGCTCGCGCAGGACACGGCGGGCACCTGCCGCGTTTCCGGCCTCGATTACGCCGCGCTGTTTTTGCCCGGCAGTATCGAGCGCCTGGTAGGAGAACGCCGGCACCGCCTCAGCTCTCCTCGCGCACGACGCGCGCGACTTCAGCGACGCTGGTGAGCCCGGCGCGCAGCTTGGTGACGCCATCGGCGAGCAGGGAAGGGCTCAGTTTGCGAGCAGCGGCCGTGAGCGCGGCCTCAGAGGCGCCGTCGTGGATTAGCGCTTCCAGCTCGCGGTCGATGGGGACGATCTCATAGAGCCCGGCGCGGCCGCGATAGCCCTCGCCGTGGCAGGCCGCGCAGCCGGCCGGGCACCACACCGGCTCGCCCGGCTCGATCGCCCCGTCGAGCAGGGAAACATCGCTCACGCTCGCGATATCCTCGGCCCGGCATTCCGGACACAGCCGCCGCACCAGCCGCTGGGCGACGAGACCCACGACCATCGGCGCCAGCAGATAGCGCTCGACGCCAATGTCGATCAGCCGGGTGATACTGCCTATGGCTGAGTTGGTATGGAGCGTGGACAGCACGAGATGCCCGGTCATGCTCGCCTGGACGGCAACCTCGGCGGTCTCGCGGTCGCGGATTTCGCCGACCATGATGACATCGGGATCCTGCCGCAGGATCGCGCGCAACCCGCGCGCGAAGGTCATTTCGGTGCGCGGATTGACCTGGGTCTGGGCGATGCCTTCCAGCTCGTATTCGATCGGATCCTCGACCGTCATGATATTGCGCCGCCGGTCGTTGAGACGGGTCAGCGCGGCGTAGAGCGTGGTCGTCTTGCCGGAACCCGTCGGCCCGCTGACGATGATGATGCCGTTGGGCCGATCGAGCAGCCGCGTCAGCAATTCGATATCGCGGGCATTCATCCCCAGATCGGCCAGATCGGGCTGCACCGCGCCGCGATCGAGCAGGCGCATGACCACGCGCTCGCCGTGCTGGGTGGGAATAGTCGAGACGCGCACATCGATCTCATGCCCGCCGATCCGCAGGGTCACCCGCCCATCCTGCGGCACCCGCTTTTCGGCGATGTCGAGCCGCGCCATCACCTTGATCCGGCTGACCAGCAGCGGCGCCAGTGCCCGCTTCGGCTGGATCATCTCGCGCAGCACGCCATCGACGCGGAAGCGGACGACCAGCCGGCGCTCCTGCGTCTCGATATGGATATCCGACGCGCCTTCCTTGATCGCCTCAAGCAGAAGCGCGTTGATCAGGCGGATGACCGGCGAATCGTCACGGTTGTCGAGCAAGTCGTCGACCTCGGCGGCGCTGTCGGCCAGCGATGCCAGATCGACGTCTTCCGTTTCGGCGACATTGGCGGCCATGCTGGCATTTTCGCGGTAGGTGGTCTGCAGGCGTTGTTCAAAGGCGGCGTCGTCGATCTGCTGCCAGGCAATGTCGCCGTAGAGCCGCTGGACTTCGAGCAGGGTCGGCAGAGCGGCATCGGCGCGGTGCAGACAGACCAGCGCCTCGCCCTCGCGCCGGACCAGCGCGCCGCGCTCGCGCGCGAAGGCGTAGCTCAAGCCGCCAATCGCCTGCGCCGGACCCGGTGCGAGTGCTTCAGCAGCAAGGTCTGCAACTGGCGGGTCATCGCGCATCAGCCGGTAAGCACCAGGGTCGCCGACACCATCCCGGGGGCGCCCTTGCGTTCGATTGTCACCTCGCTTGTCCGCAACCGGCTGGTCTGCTCGAGTTCGGCGATCCAGCTTAGCACCTGATCGAACGGGGCGTCGCCCAGCACGATACGGGTGTTGCCGCCTTCGGGCTCAATCCGCTGGATGACAATCCGCGCCGCCGCCGCGCTGTCGGTAATGATCGCCGAGGCGGTGCCGCGCCGCATCCGGCCAGTGCGCGCCAGATCGGGACCGCCAGCGTGCAGCCGCGCCTCAAGCAGGCCCGCATCGCGAATCTCGGCCAGGGCCTCGGACCGGGCGGCGCGCAGCGGGGCGATCACCGCGACGAGAAGTAGCGCGAAGATGCCGGCTGCCAGCAGCGAGCCCAGCAGAATTTGCTCTCGCAGCGAACGTTCGCTCCACCAGATCCGGCCGCGTTGCCAATAGGGTTCGATCCTGCCGAGGTCGAAAGCGGGGCGGAACCGGGTGGTGAAGCGATCCGAGATCATGCGGCCCGCACCGCGAAGCTGCCGACCGCGCGGCCCTGATCGGTCGAGGCGGCGCCGGGCTCCACGGTCAGTCCGGCCTTGGCCAGCGCCTGTGCGACCTGCTGCAACCCGGCGATGTCACCGCTCTCGACGACGATTGTCAGCGCTCCTGCCGAGCGGTCATAGGCAACCGAGCGCCAGCCAGCCG
>JANONQ010000435.1:0-2576 GCA_031420935.1 Novosphingobium sp.
GCCGATCCTGTTTTTCGCCCAGGACCGCGAGATCGCCGATTCGGCCGAGCCGGGCGACATCATCGGCATCCCGAACCACGGCACCCTGCGGGTCGGTGATACGCTGTCCGAAAAAAACGAAGTGCGGTTTACCGGGCTGCCAAACTTCGCCCCGGAAATCCTGCGCCGCGTGATTCTGAAGGATCCGACCAAGACCAAGCAGCTGCGCAAAGCGCTCGACGACCTGTCGGAGGAAGGCGTGATTCAGGTGTTCTATCCAGAAATCGGCGCGCAGTGGATCGTCGGCGTCGTCGGCCAGCTGCAGCTCGATGTGCTAATCAGCCGGCTGGAGGCCGAATACAAGGTGGCGGCCGCGCTTGAACAAGCACCGTTCGATACGGCGCGCTGGCTCAAGGGCAGCGATACCGCGTTGCGAGGTTTTGCCGATTTCAACAAATCGAATCTGGCGAAAGACCGGGACGGCGACCCGGTGTTCCTGGCCAGATCGTCATGGGATGTCGGCTACCAGCAGGAAAAGAACCCCGAGCTGACCTTCAGCGCAACCAAGGAGCGTTAGCGGCCGATCATTTCCCTATCAGCGCGCCGTCCGCCCGAAGCCCGGTCCAATCAGTTCCATGGCGCCCACTTTCGTTAGCCTGAACGCCTTTGAAGGGATTGCCCGCAATCGGCAAGCGCCCTAACTTCGGCCCATGTCCACATTCACCGATGCGCTTACGCCGGACCACGCCGCGATGATCTCGCGCCAAAGCGTCTTCTTTGTCGCCACCGCCGCCGATGAGGGACGGATCAATCTCAGCCCGAAGGGCTACGACAGTTTCCGGGTGCTATCGCCAAGCCGAGTAGCCTATCTCGATCTCGGCGGCTCCGGCAACGAGACCCACGCCCACCTTGCGGCCGATGGGCGGATCACAATCATGATGTGCAATTTCGGCAGCCCGGCCGCGATCCTGCGCATTTACGGAATGGGTAGGCCGGTCTTGCCATATGATGCCGGGTGGGCGGAGCTTGCCGCGCATTTCACCCTGCTGCCCGGCACCCGCCAGATCTTCGATATTGCCGTCGAAAGCGTGCAGGTGAGCTGCGGCTGGGGCGTGCCGATCCTGAAGCTCGATCACGAGCGCAAGGCACTGGTCAAGTACCACGCCGACAAGAACCCGGACAAATGGACGGCACAATATCGCAGCCGTGACCGCAGCATCGACGGACTGCCGACCCGCCCGACCGACCGCTATATCGCCGGTGACCCGGATCCAGTTCAGAAAGGCTGATTTCGGGCGTGGAGCTTACTTTCGCGAGTTACAACATCCGCAAGGCAGTCGGACTCGACGGACGGCGCGACCCCGACCGCATCCTTGCCGTGTTGCGCGAAATCGATGCGGATGTCATCGCGCTGCAGGAAGCGGACCGCCGCTTCGGCATCAGGGAGAGCGCTCTGCCCTTGTCGGCAATCGATGCTCACACCCCTTACCGGGCAGTTCCGCTTGCCGGCCGGCCGCATAGTCTCGGCTGGCACGGCAATGCCATTCTGGTGCGCAGCGACATGAAGATTTCGCACGCCGCCATCGTGCCATTGCCGACACTCGAGCCGCGCGGGGCGATCCGGGTGGATTTGTGCGCCGGCTCGCAGCAGCTGCGGGTTGTCGGCATGCACCTCGATCTATCGGGGCTGCGGCGGCGACAGCAGGTGCGCACAATTCTCGGCCATCTCGCCAGCTGCGATAGCGAGAGCCCGACAGTGTTGATGGGCGATCTCAACGAATGGTCGCAGCATGGCGGCTGCCTGCGCGAGTTCGGGCATGCCTGGCATGTACTCGCCCCGGGGCGCAGCTTTCCCTCACGCCGGCCGGTGGCGCAGCTGGACCGGATCGTGGTTTCGCGGGATTGGCGCATTGTCGATACCGGCGTGCATCACAGCTTGCTGGCGTCGCGCGGCTCCGACCATCTCCCAGTCGTCGCCCGGTTGGCGTTGCCTAATATTTAGGCGGCTGCCCACCGAACGGGCGCTGGCTTTTGCCAATTGCATTTGCTGCGAGCGGCAGTGGCCCGAAAATTCCACGGCAAATTTTTTTGGCACACTCCTTGCATATCAGCTGTGCCGGCGATTGGCCGGTCCTAAGCAGGGGTTAGGCATGAAGTTCATCATCGCCATCATCAAGCCCTTCAAACTCGATGAAGTGCGGGAAGCTCTTGGTGCCATCGGCGTCGCGGGCATGACCGTTACCGAGGTGAAGGGCTTTGGGCGGCAAAAGGGGCAGACCGAGATTTACCGGGGCGCGGAATATTCCACCAACATGCTACCCAAGGTGAAGATCGAGATAGCCGCGACCGACGATCTTGCGCCGCAAGTGGTCGAGACGATCCAGCAAGTCGCCAGCACCGAGGCAATCGGCGACGGCAAGATATTCGTCCTTGAACTTGCTTCCGCCACGCGCATTCGCACCGGCGAAGCCGGCGATACCGCGCTCTGATCCGCGCAACCGACAGGAGGGAAAACAGATGATCCGCAAACTACTTTGCGGCGCCGGCGCGCTGGGCTCAACGCTCATTGCCGCCACCGCCGCCTTCGCCCAGGAAGC
>JANONQ010000436.1:0-4475 GCA_031420935.1 Novosphingobium sp.
GGGGAAATCAGGCCGACGGGAAATTCCCGCGCGTGAGTGCAGGCCTGTTCGAACGTGGCGTAGAGCGCCAGCCGCTCGAGGTTGCGGCGGGTGGGGTATATAATTTGCGCCTCGCCAGCGTCGGCCATGCCTAGCACTGCGGCCGCGCTGGCCCAGAACAGACGGGTATTCTCGGTCGCATCGACGGCGATATCGACTGCGCCAGTGCTGAGGTTGGCAAGGAAGAATCGGGTGTCGAAGCTGCCATCCTGCTGCGGAGACCAGCGGGCAAACGGCACCAGACTTTCAAGATCCAGCGACCAGCCGAAATGGTCAAGCAGCGGTGCCAGCGCCCCCTGTTCAAGTAGCAGCGCCCGTGCTTCGGCGGCTAGTCCGGCGCTCACCGGGCCCTGCAACGCGATCACAAGCCCGGTCTCCTCAAGCGTTTCGCGAACGCCCGCGATCTTGGCCGCGGCAACTTCCGGATCGGCATCGGGCAACAGCCGCGCCGCCAGGGTGTAGTCTTCGGGATCAACCCGCCCGCCCGGGAATACCGCCGCGCCGCCGGCGAATCGCATTTCCCGGGCGCGCTGGACCATCAGGAGTTCGGGGGGGCCACCGGTCGGGCAATTGCGGAAGATAACCACCGTCGCAGAGGGAATGGTTTTGGGCTGATCGGATGAGGCTTGGGTCATGCGCGTCCCTTGCGCGGGCCAGGGAGGCTGGCAAGTGAATATGTTCGGTCCGTTTGTGAACCGGGGCGTGTCGGATTTCCTTACACGCGCAACGCTTAAGTTTCAACTGGGCGGAAAAAAACTGTTAGACTTCCGCCGTTTTCATAGACTGGCACGCTTTGTGCTTTGTTGTGCATACCCCACATAAGCAGTCTCGATTAGAGGCGGGGCCGCAACAGTCTCCCGCGGCCCCGCCTCCCCGAGACCCTTGGCGGAAAATCCGATATTCATGGCACAGCGGGTTCAGGAAGCGGCCTGGACCTTGGCCTCGCTCATTAGCTGGTTCAGCTCGCCCGCCTCGTACATTTCCGTCATGATGTCGCTGCCGCCAACGAATTCGCCCTTCACATAGAGCTGCGGAATGGTCGGCCATTCCGAAAAGCCCTTGATGCCCTGGCGGATTTCCATGTCCTGCAGCACATCGACGCTTTCATAGGCGACGCCAAGTTGATCGAGGATCGCGATCGCCCGGCTGGAAAAGCCGCATTGCGGAAACAGCGGCGTGCCCTTCATGAACAAGACGACGTCGTTCGTTTTGACGATATCGGCGATGCGGCTGTGTGCGTCTGACATTTCTATCGAATTCCTTGCTCTGGTCCCGTTCAATTGGGGACAGCAGTAGTCAGTTGCAAGGCGTGAAGCTCGCCGCCCATGCGCCCACCGAGGGCAGCAAAGACCAGCTTGTGCTGGGCGATGCGCGGTTTGCCGCGAAACGCCTCGGACACCACGCGCGCAGCGTAATGGTCGCCGTCGCCGGCAAGATCGGTAATCGTGACGTCCGCATCGGGCAAGGCGGCGCGGATCAGTTCCTCGATCTCGCGCGCGGGCATCGGCATGTCAGGATTCGCCCATCAGCATGCGGCGCGCCTCGATCATCTTGGCTTCGAGTGTGGCGCGAATTTCGCCGTCGTTGGTGTCGACCCCGGCGGAGGTCAGGTCGCCGATCAGCTTACGGATCACGTCCTCGTCGCCCGCTTCCTCGAAATCGGCCTGGATCACGCTTTTGGCATAGGCCTCGGTTTCGGCAGGCGAGAGCTTCATCCGCTCGGCTGCCCAATGTCCAACCAGCTTGTTGCGCCGCGCGGTAACGCGGAACAGCATATCCTGGTCCAGCGCGTGCTTGGCTTCTTCACCGCGCCCGCGGTCTTTGAAATCGGTCATGTTCTGAACCTCGTTGTCGCAATCATCCGGATAGGGCCTAGCCCGGCCGCATTCAATCCCCGTCGCCCCAGCTTGAGCACGATGCGATTAGATTGAATCGCGTCGTGCTCAAGAGTCTTTGTTTGCGCGCGATTTATTGCGAAAAACCGGTGCCCACTGTTTCGCATCGCGCTCTAAATCTGCACCACCACCTTGCCTAGCGCCTTGCCTTCGGACAGCAGCGCAATCGCCTCGCCGCCGCGTTCGAGCGGGAAAGTTGCGGAAATATGAGGCTTGATCCGGCCCGCCTGCAGCATGGCGAAAAGTTCGCCGACGAGACTGCGATTGCGCGCCGGCTCGCGCATCATGAATTCGCCGTAGAATACACCGCGAATATCGGCAGATTTGATCAGCGCGAGATTGAGCGGCAAGCTGGGGATGCCGGCGGTAAAGCCGATCACCAGATAGCGCCCCTCCCACCCGATCGCACGCATTGCCGGCTCGGCATAGCCGCCGCCGACGGGATCGTAGATCACCTGGGCGCCGCCCGGTCCGCAGGCGGCCTTGAAGTTGCCCAGCAGTGCGCGAGCCTGGTCGCGGTCGAATGGCGGGCGGCCGTAGATAACCGTCTCATCCGCGCCGGCCGCGCAGGCAAGCGCCGCCTTTTCCTCGTTGGAAACTGCCGCGACCACCCGCGCGCCCATCGCCTTGCCAAGCTCAACCGCCGACAGCCCGGTGCCGCCTGCCGCGCCCAACACCAGCAGCGTCTCGCCGGCTTGCAAATTGGCGCGGTTCCTTAGCGCATAGATCGAGGTGCCATAAGTGAGTAGCATCGCCGCGCCGACCTCGAAGGTAACGCCATCCGGCAGGGCGAACACCCGATCCGCAGGAACGGCAACCTTTTCGCACAACCCGCCACTGATCAGGATCGCCGCGACCCGGTCGTCAACCTGCCACCCGGTAACCCCTTCGCCGACAGCTTCGACTAACCCGGCCACCTCAGCGCCCGGAGAAAACGGGCGGGGGGGCTTGAACTGGTAGAGGTCCTCGATGATCAGCGTGTCGGGGAAATTGATGCCGCACGCCTTGATCGCGATCAGCACTTCGCCGGGACCGGGGGAGGGCGCATCCACCTCATCGAGGCTCAGCGTTGCGGGACCGCCGGGCTGGTGCGAGCGCAAGGCTTTCATTTTGCAAGACCCCTGAGGAGAGAGCGCGTCGCTATCCCTCTCCCGCTTGCGGGAGTGGGAAAGGAAGGGCTCACCGTAATTGGCGCTGGGCAAATCATGCGGGGTGCCGGTCCGCGTGCGAGAGAAAAGGCAGGTCGGTGCGCGCCTGTGCTTCATGCGCGGAAATTTCGGCGTCCTGCGCCATGGTCAGTCCCACTTCGTCAAGCCCGTTCAGCAGACAATGCTTGCGGAATGGATCAATCTCGAAACTGAAGCGATCCTGAAACGGAGTGGTGACGGTCTGGGATTCCAGATCAACGGAAACCGGATCGGTCTGTGCCACTGCGATCAGCCGGTCCACCGCCTCTTGCGGCAGCACTACGCCAAGAATGCCATTCTTAAAGGCGTTGCTGGAAAAAATGTCGGAAAAACTGGGTGCGATGACACATGTCACACCCATGTCGAGCAGCGCCCAGGCGGCGTGTTCGCGGCTGGAGCCGCAGCCGAAATTGTCGCCGGCGATGAGGATCGGCGCGCGCTCGTATTGCGGATCGCAGAACACATTGCCTGGCTCCTTCTTCACCGCCTCGAACGCGCCCTTGCCGAGCCCTTCGCGGCTGATCGTCTTGAGCCAATGCGCCGGGATGACGACGTCGGTATCGACATTTTTGCGGCCAAAAGGAATCGCCCGGCCGGATACGGTGCGAAGCGCCTCCATCAATCGGTCTCCGGCGCGTCGGCTGGTCGGTGCGGCTTGTCGTCGCGGGTTTTGCGGCGGCTGGCATAAAGCAGGGCGGCGGCGATTGCGGCAGAGCCGATGGCGGCTCCGGCGATCGCGGCTTTTCCCGCCCAGCCACTGGTCTTGGGCTTTCTGGTCATACTTCTCCTATGTCCGCGCCGGGCCCGGGTTTCAAGGGTGGGACGCGCAATTTCGCGCTGCGGCGGATCAAGCCGGGGCGAGGGCTGCCTCCGCGGCGGGCGTGCCGCAGGCCATGCAATAGCGGAAGAAGGCCATCTTGCGCTTGTCGCAACAGCCGCAGTGGTCGAACAGGGTCATGCCGCAGTGGACGCAGAAATTAGTTTCGCTGCCCTCCATCGCGGCAATCGGCCGGTCGCAGCCGGGGCAGACCTTAGCGGTCATTTTCTTGAAGGCCTCGTCATGGCTGACCAGCTTGCGGCGCTCCTGCTCGGCCTGCAGTTCGACTGCCTGCCGCCGGGCGAGATAGGCGCGCATGTTCTTGATCAGATAATGGCCGGCAATGAAGGTCAGCAGAATGCCGACGCCGTAGCGGATATAGCCGCCGTAGCTGGGCAAGTAGGGCACCAGCTCGACGAAGAAGACGAACACCGCCGCCAGCACGAAGCCGCGCATCAGCGGCCAGTGATCGCTCTTGCGCTTCTTCGCCACCAGCCAGCCGGCAACCAGCAACATCGGCAGCGTGATCGCCAGACG
>JANONQ010000437.1:0-5824 GCA_031420935.1 Novosphingobium sp.
CAACCACACCGGCGCGCATAAGATCAACAATTGCGTGGGGCAAATCCTGCTGGCAATGCGCATGGGCAAGACCCGGATCATCGCCGAGACCGGCGCTGGCCAGCACGGCGTCGCCACCGCCACCGTCGCCGCGCGCTTTGGTATGCCTTGCGTAATCTACATGGGCGCCAAGGATGTCGCGCGCCAGCAGCCCAATGTCTTCCGTATGAAGCTGCTGGGCGCCGAGGTGATCCCGGTGATCAGCGGCGCGAACACCCTGAAGGACGCGATGAACGAGGCGCTGCGCGACTGGGTCGCCAATGTCCACGACACCTTCTACATCATCGGCACCGCCGCCGGCCCGCACCCCTACCCCGAGCTGGTGCGCGATTTCCAGAGCGTGATCGGCCGCGAGGCTCGCGAACAGATGCTGAAGCGCACCGGCCGCCTGCCCGACCTGCTGGTCGCGGCGATTGGCGGCGGCTCCAACGCCATCGGGCTGTTCCACCCGTTCCTCGACGATCCGTCGGTGAAAATGCTCGGCGTCGAGGCGGCGGGTCACGGGCTGGACAAAGAACATGCGGCTAGCCTTGCGGGCGGTCGCCCCGGCATCCTCCACGGCAACAAGACCTACCTGCTGCAGGACGAGGACGGCCAGATCACCGAGGCGCATTCGATTAGCGCGGGCCTCGACTATCCGGGCATCGGGCCGGAGCATTCGTGGCTCAAGGACATCGGCCGGGTCGATTACACTTCAGTAACCGATATCGAGGCGCTACAGGCGTTCCAGCTGCTCTGCCGCACCGAGGGCATCATCCCGGCGCTGGAGCCCGCCCATGCGATTGCGGCGGTAACGAAAGTCGCCCCGACGATGGCCAAGGACCAGATCATTCTGGCTAACCTCTGCGGGCGCGGGGATAAGGATATTTTCACGGTGGCCGAGCACCTGGGGGTGGAGATATGATTCTGGCGTCGTGTTTGGTGTATGGATGACGCCTATCGCCTCAAGTTGCGGCAATGGATTGCAAGTGTTTTGAGCGTGTTGGCGATTACGATCATCAGCCTTGTTGTCGGAAACGCAATGGGCAGCTTGTGTCCAAGTTATGGAGACTGGAGTACCTGCGTGGGCAGCATAGGTGAGAGACTCATCATCTTTGCGTTTGGGTTCATGGTCATAGCCGCATGGCATTTTGCTGATTTCATGCAACACGGACGACCCTGCGGCCGATGGTTGGCCCGTTTGGCCGGATTTCAGCTCTTCTACATTATCATGGTCACCTTGGGTATCATGGCAATCATGCAAGCAACCGGGAAATTCACCGAGACTGGGTGGTGCGGCGAGGCATTCATCCTGCTGTGGCAAGCCTGCACATGGACTCACCCGGTTCTAAGCATTCCTATCCTTGCTTCATGGCTGCTAGTGCTGCTGCTCTGCCTTCTCAAGCTTGTCGTTGCTGCGAGGTCTCGACTAACAAAACGACAATGATCCAAATGCTGATGCAAAGGGCCTGAAGCTGTGATAATGCTGCTACCATGAATGCGTATAATCCCTTGACGTCCACGCATCGGCTCGAAGCGGCCGGGCTTTCACGCAAGCAGGCGGAAGCTATCGCCTCCGAGATCAACTCCAGTGCGGAAGATCTGGTGACCAAGGAATTCTTCAAGGATCAGCTGGAAGCTGCATTGGCCCGGAATGCCATCAGGAATGGCGTTCTTACTTCCGGCATCGTTGCAGTCGCAACCGCGCTGCTTGGCGTCCTGATTTCAATCAAGTGAGCCGTTTTGCCGCCGCCTTCGCGCGCGGCCCCGCGCTGGTCACCTTCGTCACCGCTGGCGATCCCACCCCGGATGCCACTGCGGCCATCCTCGACGCGCTGGTAGCAGGCGGCGCGGATGTGATCGAGCTGGGGATGCCGTTCACCGATCCGATGGCTGACGGCCCGGCGATCCAGGCGGCCAACCTGCGCTCGCTGGCCGCGGGGACGCGCACTGCCGATATCTTCCGCATCGCCGCCAACTTCCGCGCCCGGCATCCAGACGTGCCGCTGGTGCTGATGGGCTATGCCAATCCGATGTGCACGCGCGGGCCGGAATGGTTCGCTGGTGAATGCAAAAACGCCGGCGTCGACGGGGTGATCTGCGTCGATATCCCGCCCGAAGAGGATCAGGAACTCGGGCCCTGGCTGCGGGATGCGGGGATTTCGCCGATCCGGCTGGCCACGCCGACATCCGACGCAGCGCGGCTTCCGGTAATCCTCAAGAACACTTCAGGTTTTATCTATTACGTCTCAGTGGCGGGGATTACCGGCATGCAGCAGGCGGCGCTGGGTTCGATTGAGGATGCTGTAGCGCGGCTGAAGGCGGCGACGGATTTGCCGGTCGCAGTGGGCTTTGGCGTGCGCACGCCGGAGCAAGCGGCGGCCATTGCCAGGGTGGCGGACGGGGTGGTCGTCGGCTCGGCGCTGGTCGATCTGGTGGCGCAGCATGGTGCCAATGCTGCCGGCCCGGTGCGCGAGGCGACGCGGGCGCTGGCGGACGCGGTGCACGGCGCGCGAAAGGCAGATGCGTGACGGAAATCCTCCCCGGAACGGGGAGGTGGCAGGTCGAAGACCTGACGGAGGGGTCCCACCTTTCCTTTAGCGCCGCGCGTGACGATTGGCGGGACCCCTCCGTCGCTTCGCGCCACCTCCCCGTGCCGGGGAGGATTAGGTGAAAGACTTCGCCATTTCGGATCACCCCGCCGTCCAGGCCCAGCTCAATCGGCTCGGCGCGCTGGCACTGCCGCAGGGGCGTTTCGCTCTGGACACCATCCGCACCCTGCTGGAACGCTTGGGCGATCCGCAGAAGCACATCCCGCCCGCTTTTCACGTCGCGGGAACCAACGGCAAAGGCTCGACCTGCGCCTTCCTGCGGGCGATGCTGGCGGCGCAGGGCCTTACCGTCCACGCTGCCACCAAGCCGCATCTGGTGCGCTACAACGAGCGCATCCGCATCGCCGGGAAGCTGATCACGGATGAACTGCTCGCCAGCCTGCTCGGCGAAGTTCTGGACGCCGGCAAGGATCTCGCCCCCAGCTTCTTCGAGGTTACCGCCGCCGCCAGCTTCCTCGCCTTCGCCCGGCATCCGGCGGATGCCTGCGTCATCGAAGTCGGCCTTGGCGGGCGGTTCGATGCGACCAATGTGCTGGAGCGCCCAGCCGCCTGCGGCATCGCCAGCCTCGGGATCGACCACGAGGCTTTCCTGCTGCGTCCCGAGGCCGGCGTGCCCCAGGAGCCCCTGGCGCGCATCGCCTTCGAGAAGGCCAGCATCGCGCAGGCTGGTTCGCCCTTGGTAACGCAGAGCTATCCGCGCGGTGCCGCTGGGGCCGTGGCCCGAACTGCTGCGCAGCGCGGCGCTGAGCTGTTCATGCGCGGCCTTGCCTGGGGTGCGCAGGTCGGTCCGGAGGGGATCGAATATCACGATTGCTACGGCCCGCTTGATTTGCCGCTGCCATCGCTGGCCGGGGTGCATCAGGCCGACAATGCCGCGCTCGCCGTCGCCATGTTGCGGCATCAGGACCGGGTGAAGGTTTCGCCCGAGGCGATGGCAGTGGGCATTCGTTCGACCCGCTGGCCGGCGCGGTTGCAGCCGCTGGGCGACGGCCCGCTGACGGCGCTGGCGCCGGGGCGCAGGGTTTGGCTCGATGGCGGGCATAATGCCGATGCGGGGGCTGCGATTGCGCGGTTTTTCGGGGCAGAGGTAGCGCGCGGCCTTCGACAAGCTCAGGCTGAGCGGATGTTGGAAGATACAACCACCCCCGGTCATGCTGAGCTTGTCGAAGCACCCCCGCAACGCTTGCACCTGATCATCGGCATGCTGGCCAGCAAGGACCCAGCCGCCATCCTCGCCCCTCTGTCGAACCAACTGCTCAGCGTCTCTGCCGTCCCCGCGCCCGGTCACGATACCCATCCGCCCGAGGCCTTCGCCGCGCACACCATGCTACCCGTGAGCAGCTTCGCCGATGTTACCGAAGCCCTGCGCGCGCTGCCGCCGCTGGGCGACGTGTTGATCGCCGGCTCGCTCTATCTTGCCGGCGAGGTGCTCAGGCTAAACCGGGAGCTGCCGGACTAGGCATGCGCGCCGCGCGTGCCTGCCTTGCCCACTCCAACGCGGTCAGCACGACCGCGATCAGCCCGACCGCCGCGGTCATATAAAACACCGGCGCATAACCGCCGCTATCGATGCCCTCGCCCAGCGCCGCCCGTCCGAGCGAGCCAACCAGCACGGTCAGCGACGATAGCAGCGCATATTGCACGGCGGCATGGCTCTTGGCGGTGATCGAAGAGAGATAGGCGACGAATGCCGCCCCCGCGAGCCCGCCCGAGAGATTTTCGCCGGCGACCGCCAGCAGCAGCCGCGAGAAGCGCGCGTCGGCACCGAACTGGCTGGTCAACCAGTAGAAACCGGAGCCGGAGCCGAACGCATCGAGCCCGGCCCCGCCCTGGGCCAGATCGGCATAAAGCAGGTTGGATGCGGCAGCGACCAGCGCGCCCAGCACTACGGTCGGCATGCGCCCGATCGTGGTAAACAGCAGCGCACCCAGAGCAATCCCGGCCATGGTCATGCCGACGCCGAAGAACTTGGAGGCGACGGCCACCTCGTCATTTGTGTAGTGCAGTTCCTGCAAATAAAACGGCAGTGCGAACGGACCCCACACCGAATCGGTCAGCCGGTAACTCAGAACGATGGCGAGCACCAGGATCGCGGCCCAGCCCAGCCGGCCGGTCAGCTCGGCCAGCGGCTCCACCAGCGCGCGATAGGTGTGGCCGGTAAAGCCGCGCACCTGCCCGCCCTCTTCGGACGGCGCGAGATAGCGGCCCTGCCGCCGCCAGCCGTCGAGCACAGCGGCGATGATTGCCGGGACGACGACCGTCGCGACGACAATCAGGGGCCCGTAGAATTTGGTAAAGGCGGTCGCATCGGGGCGATCGCCTGGCGCCGCGCCCAACGATTCGACCATGAAGGCGATCACCGTGAACAGCGCCCAGCCCCACAGCGCGCCGACGATTGCCAGCGCGCCCAGCCGGATGCGTTTGGTCAGCGGCCTTGCGGTCAATTCCGCCTCGCTCTCCAGCGTCTCATCCCATGACGTGTCGGGGGCGAACCAGCTGGCGAGCATGGTGAAAAGCATGAACACGCCGAACCAGAAATAGACCGATGGCCAGCCGATCCGCGCCGCGGCGACCAGCGCCAGCGCTCCCCCCGCCAGCCCCGCCAGCCGGTAGCCAAGCTGATATACCGACGACAGCACTTCCAGCGGCGCGTCCTCGTCCGCCACTTCCACGCGCCAGGCGTCGATGACGATGTCCTGCGTCGCACTGGCGAAGGCGGCGATGCCGGCGAGCAGCGAGAACAGGCCGATCGAGGTCTGCGGGTTGATCGCCGAAAGCGCGATCAGCACCAGCCCGACCATCGCCTGGATCGGCACCAGCCAGCTGCGCCGCCGCCCGAGCCGCCACAGCAGCGGAATGCGGCCGCGATCGACCAGCGGCGACCACAGGAATTTGAAAGCATACGCGAGCCCGATCAGCGAGAATACGCCCATCGTCTCGAGATCGACGCCGGTCTCGCCCAGCCAGGCGTAGAGCGTACCCAAGAGCAGCGCATAGGGCAGGCCCGCCGCCATGCCGTAAATCAGCATGATCCCGGTCTTGCGGTTAGAAAAAGCCGACAGGAACAGTGACAGTCCCTTGCGCTGCGTCATCGATCCGATCTTCCCGCGTTACGATCCCAGGCACCTGACTAGCTGTAAATTCGGCTATGCATAGTCCCCGAGGATGACGAAGCGGATAACGCCCGCTAAGGC
>JANONQ010000438.1:0-2242 GCA_031420935.1 Novosphingobium sp.
ACGCCCAGCCGGTGCAGCGGCAAGCGGCTGCGCTGCGTGGCGAAGTAGGTGAGATCGTCGATCATCAGCCGGTTGAGGCGGCGGTCGCGCGGTATGCCGCTCAGCGCCATGGCCCGTGCGATATCGCGCCGGACGCCGCCATAGCCCGCGATCGAGACGGAAAAGGGCTGGGCGGCAAGATAGCCCGGGGTCTGCGCCGCCCTGGCCAGCGGAACCACAGTGGACCCGAGCACAATTGCCTGGCTGAGCAAGGCAAGCGGCACCACGGCCTTGACCAGGACTGGCAGCGCCCGTTCGCGCCAGTTTGCCCCATCAAGCGGCAAGGTGAAACACATCAGCACGAAGATCACCAGCAGCGGCAGCACATGGGCGGCTTCATAAACGTTACGGTTGATCTGGCTCGCGCCCCAAACCGTAATGCAGCCCAAAATTGCCAGAGCCAGCAGCAGGCGCGGCTCGGCGAACCCGTTTATCCGATTGCGCAGGAGGTAAAGCGCAAGCGCGCCCATCGCGACCAAAGCTACGGCGATCCACAGCACGGTAAGCGCCAGGCCGATGGCCGGCAGCGTTGCTGGCGGAAACAGCTCGGGCGGAAGCCAGTCGGACATGGGAATGTTGTCCGGGATTGTCAGCCAGATGTAATTCCACGGATGCGCACCTTCCGCAAACTTGAGCAGCAGATCGATCGGTGTACTCCCGCCCGCAAAGACGGCGGCAATGTTCTCGCTGCCGAGCTTCGCCGCCAGTATCGGATCGGCCGGGCATTGAAAGCGTCCAACCCAATAGTGTGCCGCACTCGCGGAGAGGGCCAGCAGCACCGCTATTCCGGCCAGGCGAGGCACCAAGGTCGCCCGGCCCTTGGCGCAAACCGCGAGGCACACCAGCGCGACCGGGGCGTAAAGCACGCCCTTCAGGTGATAGCTGATGGCGATGCCGGCGAGCAGGACGATCGCCGAGGCCTTGAGCCAGGCAAGCACCCTCTGATCGGCCGCGCTCGTCGTTGCGAAAGCCAGCAGGATCATCAGCGTCATTGTCAGGATGATCGGCTGTTCCGGCCGGCTCCAGATCAGCAGGTACGGCAGGACGCCAATGCCAAGCAGACCGAAGCTCAGGGCTTGCAGCAGGCTGCGCCGCGCCGGATCGCGCTCCAGCCGCACGGTCAGCAGCCACAGCAGCGCCGCCCACAGCAGCGCGCAGGCGACCCCGGCCACGCGGACAAACAGCGGGTCGGCGAGCGCCTGATTGGCCAGCGCCGAAAACATGCGCACCGGCATCATGAACCACGGCGCCCGGGCGATGGTGTTCGGCCCGCAGATGTCGCTGAACATCACGTCGAGCCCGCCATCGACCCAGGCCCGTTCCTGAAACCGCCAGCCGATCTCGTCGCTATAAACCGGCACCAGCATGCCCGCCGCCAGCGACAGCAGGAAGCCGCCGGTCGCCAGCCGCCGCAGCCAGCGGACGGGCGGGCTGGCCGCCTCCGATGCCTGGTTCACGCAGCTCCGCCGGGTTCGGCCTGGCCTGCCGACACGATCCCCAGCGCCGGGATCGCCCTCACCTCGCCAACCACGTCGCTGACAATGTAGAGCGGCCGCTGCTTGGACTGATTGTACAGCCGGCCGATATATTCGCCCATCATGCCCAGCACGAACAGCTGGACCGAGCCGATCACCAGCACGACGACGATCAGCGACGTCCAGCCCTCCAAAGTGGTGCCCATCAGCCAGTTAGTCAGCGAATAGACAGTGACAGCGAAGGCCAGCAGCGCGAACATCATGCCGGCATAGCTCGCCAGCCGCAGCGGGGCCGAAGAAAACCCGGTCACCGCGTCAAGTGCGAGGCCAAGCATCCTGACGAAGGGATAGCTGGTCTTGCCGGCCAAACGCTCGGCGCGCTGATAAGCGAAAGCAACCTGCTTGAAGCCGATCCAGGCAACCATCCCGCGGATGAAACGGGATTGCTCCGGCATTGCCTGGAGCACATCAAGCGCACGGCGCGTCATCAGGCGAAAGTCGCCGGTGTCCAGCGGGATCGGCGCGCCGTCGGACGCAAGCGCCAGCAGCCGGTAGAACGCCTTGGCCGCCGCGCGCTTGAACCAGGTCTCACCATGCCGGTGACCGCGCACGCCATAGACGACATCGGCCTCCTCAGCCTGCAAACGCGCGATCATCGCCTCGAGCAGTTCGGGCGGATCCTGCAGATCTGCGTCGATGATGAGAATGAGTTCGCCGTGGCACAGGTC
>JANONQ010000439.1:0-2412 GCA_031420935.1 Novosphingobium sp.
CCCAGCCTTCATGAACCCGCCGCCGGGGGTTGCCGCCGCGATCCCCGCCCCCTAACCGCCAAGCGATGGCGGATGTGGAATCACCTCTGGAGCCGCGGGTATCGCAGTACATGCTGCCCGGCGGGGCGCTGGCACCGTTCCGCTATTCGACCTTCCGCGCGATCTGGATCGCCAATCTCGCCTCGAACCTCGGCGCAACGATGCAGGCGGTCGGCGCCGCCTGGCTGATGACCAGCATGACCAGCTCGCACCGGATGCTGGCCCTGGTCCAGGCATCGACCACCCTGCCGATCATGGTTTTCGGCATCTTCGCTGGCGCCATCGCCGACAATTACGACCGGCGGCGGGTGATGCTCGCTTCGCAAAACTCGATGCTGCTAGTCTCGGTCCTGCTGGCGGTGTTGACCTATCTGGGGGTGATGTCGCCGATGCTGCTGCTCGTGCTGACGCTGCTGCTCGGCATCGGTACCGCGCTCAATTCGCCGGCGTGGCAGGCCTCGGTTCGCCAGCAGGTCGGGATCCGCGACCTGCCGCAGGCGATCGCGCTCAACACGATTTCGTTCAACCTGGCGCGCACGATCGGCCCGGCGGTGGGCGGGCTGCTGATTTCGATCTGGAGCGTCGGGCTGGCTTTTGCGGTCAACGCCATCTGCCGGCCGGCGACGATCTTCGTGCTGCTGCGCTGGAAGCCCGAACCCAGCACCATCGATCGCCAGCCGATGCTGCCCGCGATCGCCACCGGACTGCGCTTCTGCGCTGGCTCCGCGCCGATCCGCCGGGTGCTGCTGCACGGGCTCGTGCTGGGCTTCGGCATCGCCGGCTATCAGGCCCTGCTGCCGGCGGTGGTGCGCAGTCAGCTTCACGGGACCGAGGTCGAGTTCGGCATGCTGCTGGCCCTGTTCGGCATCGGCTCGATCCTTGCCGCGCTGGTGATCGGTCAGGCGCGCCGGCGCTGGGGCACCCAGGCGGTACTCACCGCGGCGACGCTGTCCTACATCGCCGCGCAGACCATGCTGGCGAACGCCGATTCGATCACCGCCGCACTGCCCGCCACCTTAATCGCCGGGGCCGGCTGGGTTGCCGGGCTGACGACAATCAACGTCGCCATGCAAATGCGCTCACCCGAGGAAATTCTTGGCCGCTGCCTGTCGATCTACCAGGCGTTCACCTTTGGCGGCATGGCGCTCGGCGCCTGGATCTGGGGAGCGCTGGCCGACTGGTTCAACCTATCATTCGCGCTTCACGCCGCCTCCATTTTCTTGCTGGTATCGCTGATCCTGCTGCGCCTGTTCGCGCCGATGCCGCAGCCTGGCGAGGGCCGGGTCGATGGCGTAACCGGCAAAATTGCCTCCGGCTGATCCACTCCTGACGTTCCCTTGCGACGCTTAACGGTAAATTTACCACGTTGGGCCACAAGGCGGGCAACAGGGTCTCTGGGGATTCCACATGGATATGTTGCGCGGTACCTTTTCGGGTCAGGATCTGCCGGGAGGGGACGACTTCGACTACGATGATGCGGACGATGAAACCGGCCGCGAGCTGCCCCCGTCGTCCATCGGCACGGACGAACGCAGAATGCAGGTGCGCGCTTATAATTTCTGGGCGAGTCTGCTGCTCGACCGCAGCTTCCCGTCGATCGAGGAACTCGATCCCGAAGCGTTACCCGATTTCGGGCCATTCAGCGTGCTGCTCGACTTCACCAGCGGAATCGAGGATCCGGCGGTAATCTATCTTGGGAACAAGCTGGCCGGGGAGTGCGGCACGCAAGGTCCGATTTCAAAGCTGTCGGATGTGCCCAGCCGCTCACTGCTCTCGCGCATCACCGACCATTACCTGCAGATTATCGCCAATCAGGCACCGATCGGCTTCGAAGCGGAGTTCGTCAATCAGCACGGCACGACGGTCATGTATCGCGGAATTCTGCTGCCGTTCTCGAGCGACGATGACACCATCGATTTCATCTACGGCGTGATAAATTGGAAGGAGCTGGCAGACCAGCAGACTACCGACGCGCTGATGGCCGAAATCGATCGTGCTCTCGACCTGGCGCCGGAATTGTCGCCTGCACTGGCGCATGACGCGGTGTCGGAACCGGTCGCGCAATTCGGCTTCACCGACGAAGCGTTGCCCGAATGGTCCGCGCCGCTCGCCCTGGTCGCTTACAATGACGAGGAAGTAGATGAAGATGAAGATGGGGAGGATGGCATTCTCGATCTGGCCCTGCCGATCGACGGACTAAGTGAACTGGAGTGGCCGCAAACCCCACTCGGGATCGATGAGCCTCTCGAACTTTCCACCCTGGAAGTGTCCGGGGCCCCCGGCGAATCTGCAAACAGCAGCAGCGAACTTCCCCTCGAACTGCTCGAACAATTCGCGGCACTTACCGCGCAGGGCGATCCCTTCGAACTGGTT
>JANONQ010000440.1:0-7111 GCA_031420935.1 Novosphingobium sp.
GACATTCAGCGGCAGCCTGGCAACCGCAGGTGCGCCATCGAACGGCAGCTTTTCAGGCCTGTTTGCCGGTCCGGGCGCGGTCGAGATGATGTCTCAATTCCAGCTTCCCTTCTTCAACCCCGAGTTCCAGAGATGGATGACGGCTGGCGGGGCAATAGCCGGCAAGCGCAATTGAAGCTGCCGCTTCCATGAAGCGCTCCCGATGCGCCCCAGTCTGCTTGTTTGCTGTCATGGCGGCCCCTGTGAGCAACGCTAAAGCAACCGAAACTACTGCCCCTGAAGTGCGTCACACCGCATCGGTGTCGGCCAATCAAGTCCTGGCGATCGCGGATGCCGCGCGAAACGCTGGCGACCTGACCACGGCCGAAACGGCCTATCGGGCACTGTTTGCCGACCCGTCTGTTGAAGTGCGAAGCGAGACGCGGTTCCGGCTCGCCATGATGTTCGTCGCGTTGCGCCGCTTGCCCGAGGCGGCAGTGTTGCTCCGCGCCATTCTTGATGAGCAGCCGGGAGCCCAACGGGTGCGGCTCGAACTGGCAGGCGTGCTCGACCTGATGGGCGACGAGACCGGAGCGCGGCGCGCGCTGCGTGAGGCGCAAGCCGGAGGCCTGCCTCCGGACGTAGCGCGTTTCGTCGATCGCTATTCGGCAGCCCTGCGCGCGCAGAAACCCATCGGGGCGAGCATTGACATCGCCTTTGCGCCTGACAGCAACATAAACCGTGCAACGCAATCACAGACCCTCGGGACAGTTTTGGGTGATTTTGTCCTAGACGAAGATGCTCAGCAACGCTCCGGCGTGGGCCTTGCATTTCGCGGGCAAGGGTATGCGCGAATGTCGCTTAGCAACACGGCCAACCTGTTTGGCCGCATTTCGGGCTCAGCCGACATCTATCGCCAAGGAGAATTCAACGATTTCGCCATAGCGGCAACCTTTGGCCCCGAGCTGCGCAGCGGTGCCGATCGGATTTCGCTCGAAGCCGGCGGGTTGTGGCGCTGGTATGGCGGGCAGGCCTATTCGCGGGCTACAACGGTTAGCCTTAACTACACCCACCCGCTCGGTCGCAAAACCCAACTGCGGGGCACGGCAAGCCTCGCGTTCGTGGACAATCGACTCAACCAGCTTCAGGACGGGCGCACTTACTCGGCATCGCTGAGCTATGAGCGCGCCTTGTCGAGCCGTGCGGGTATCGGGTTTACATTGAGTGCCGACCGGCAGGCGCTGCGTGATCCCGGCTACTCGACCTGGAGCGGCCAGGCCACGCTCTTCGGATACCGCGAGATCGGGCCGGTAACTCTGGTTGCAACAATAGGTTTTGGGCGGCTCAAGGCCGACGAACGGCTCCTGCTGTTTCCCGAAGCGCGATCCGACCGGCTCTATCGCGCGAGCTTGGGCGCTACCTTCCGCAACTTCCGTATCGGATCCTTCGCCCCCTTTATCCGCGCCACTCTCGAACGCAATCAAAGTACCACGGAGATTTATGCCTACCGCAAGTTGCGCACGGAAATTGGCATCACGAGGGCATTCTAGGCAATCGTTGCCCCACGCTGCACTTGATCGAAAGGCAAGGGCGAAAGCACCAGCAGCGCGACGACATCCCCACCTGCTGCGCGGCATCGAGGAGATGCTCATCGTCGAGGTGGGCATAGCTGGCCGTCGACTGGCGATTGGCATGCCGAGCAGCCGTCCAAAAGGTTTCCTTGTTCATCGCAGCATGGCTGGCGAAGGTGTGGCGCAGGTCGTGGATGCGCAGCGTGCCCAGGCTGGTCCGATCGAGGATCGTCTCCCACAGATTCTGGATGGAACGCATCGGCCTGCGGAACTGGTCGTTCCAGAACAGCACGGGTATCTTGGGCTGGCGCGGGAGACTGTCGATTACTTCGCGTCCCGCTGAACCCAGCCAAACCGTGCGAGGACCGGTCTTGCTGTCGCGCAGGAGCAGGCGGCTGCCCTTCACGTCCTGCCATTGCAGGTCCATGATCTCGCGGTAACGGCACCCTGTCAGCAACAACAAGGTAATAACGGCGCATCCGGCGCGAATGGTGGGATTGTCACTGCCGCGCAGTTTGGCCAGTTCCATCCCGAGCCGGGCCAACTCATTCAAGCTCAGAAAGCGCTCGCAATGCTTGCGCTTGTTCGGCCTGACACACCGGCAAGGGTTTGTGTTTTCGAGCCGATAACCCCAGACCGCCAAAGTTCGTCTGTGTTCGGGACAAGCATTCAAAGCTATGGCTGAAATTATGGCAGTGATCATATATTACAATAATTACGTTTATATTTAATGATGAATGACTCCCTCCGTCTCCGCCAGTTCCCTTGACAACAAAGTATTTTCTGGAAAGCGCAAGGGTTGGCACAAGCGGCGCTGGGCACACATCGTGCTGGTGTGCCTTGCATGCCATTACAGCCTTCGATGCCGACAAATGTAATGACATACAAAAATGCATGGGAGCGGGATTTCGTGCCTGAACTGAATGGCGACGGCCTGCGCAATGTCGCGGAAGGCGGGGGTTAAATCAGGCCTCGCGCCAGCCAGTCGTCCCGCGCAACCGGCTCCGTGCCGGTTCCATCGTCATCGACCAGCGCCGAGAACGCATCATCTTGCGAAAGAAACACCTTGCCCGTCAGCTGTTGAAGGAAATGCGACCGGGCGAGGGCGTCCATCACCGGCCCTTTGACTTCAGACAGGTGCAAAGTGATGTCGCCATCCGCCAAGCGGTGGTTGATCGCCTCCAGGCTCTCCAGCGCGGAAGCATCGATGGCGTTGACCGCCGAGCACATCAGGATGAGGTGGCGCAGGGCGGGGTGCCCCGCTACCTCCTCCAGCACGAATTCCTCGAGCCAGCGCGCGTTCAAATAGGTTAGCGCTTCATCGATGCGGATGGTCAGGATGTGCGGCAGCGTGATCACCTTATGGCGCTTCACATTGCGAAAATGCTCTGTGCCAGGAACGCGGCCGACGATCGCGGCGTGCGGGCGCGAAGAGCGCCAGAGAAACAGCGCGAGGCTCAGGCAGACACCGGCGATCACCCCAGGCTCCACACCGAACAGCAGAGTTACCGCGACTGTCGCCGCCAGCGCGGCAAAATCCGGCCTGGAATAATGCCAGATGCTTAGGGGAGTTTTGAAATCGACCAGGCCAAGAACCGCGACGATGATTGTTGCGGCCAGCGTCGCGATGGGAAGCGAGGCGAGCAGTGGTGTCAGGACCAGTGTCGCGGCGGCAATGCCAATTGCCGTGAACGCGCCGGCAGCCGGGGTTTGCGCCCCGGCATCGGAATTGACCACCGAACGGGCGAAACCGCCGGTGACCGGATAGCCGCCCGAAAATGCCGCCGCCAGGTTGGCGGTGCCAAGACCGATCAGTTCCTGGTTGGGCACAATGCGCTGGCGGCGCTTGGCCGCGAGCGTCTGGGCAACGGATACGGATTCGACAAAGCCGATTACGCTGATGAGCAAGGCCGGCACCAGCAATTGCGACCACAGTGCAAGGTCGATCATGGGCACCGTCAATGGCGGCAAGCTTTGCGGTATGCTGCCAACCGTCTTCACGCCCCGTGTCTCGAGATCGAAGGCGATGACAGCGAGAATTGATGCGGCAACGGCCAGGATCGGCCCGGTCTTGGCCGCGAGATCGGCCGTGCGGGACGGCAGGCCAAGCCGCACGAGCAGCGGCTTCAATCCTGTGCGGACCCAGAACAGGAAGGCGGTTGCGGCGATGCCGATGGTGATGGTGGGCAGGTTCGCGTCGCCCAGATTGGCGAGCAGGCTGTGCGCAAGCGCAGGCAGGGTTTCGCCGTTGGCGGTGATGCCGAGGACCGACTTGAGCTGGCTCGTCGCGATCAGGATGCCGCTCGCGGTGATGAAACCCGAGATCACCGGGTGTGACAGCAGGTTGGCGAGGAAACCGAGCCGCAGCAGGCCCATCACGGTCAGCATGACGCCCGAAAGCAGCGCGAGGGTCAGCGCGGCGGTGAGATATTCGGGCGTGCCCTGTGCGGCAATCGGGGCAATCGCCGTTGCGGTCATCAGGGATACGACCGCGACAGGCCCCACCGCCAGCGTCCGGCTGGTGCCGAACAGCGCATAGGCGAACAGCGGCAGGATGGACGCATATAGGCCGACTTCGGGAGGAAGCCCGGCGAGCAGTGCGTAGGCCAGGCTTTGCGGGATCAGCATGATCGTCACAATCACCGCCGCCAGCAGGTCACCGTACAGCGCAGCGCGATCATAGCCCCGGCCCCAGTCAAGAATGGGAAAAAATTTTGCGAGTACGGACATCAACACTCCGGATCACTGGGATTGCAGTTAAGCGGGGTGCTGCCACACAGTGGCTTAGCGCTTTAACGGAACGCACGTTTACCCTCAAAACTGCCGGATCAACAGCCGCTGCTTCATGGTCATTAAATTTACCGGAAGCAATGGGCCGACAGGTGTGACCAAACTGTTCGACACTGCCGTCTCCGCGGTACATCATCATTTCTGACCACGGCATGCGATAATGCCGTTGCGCTAACCATTAGGAAATGCTTTGGATTGCGGAACTTTCGTCTGCTCCATTCGTATCATGCCTGACAAAAAACCGATTTCGGCTTCCTCACAACTTTGGAACATGAGCCGTGGACCTATTATCAGGGCTAAATACGGGACGCGGCAACACAGGTGCGGCGTGGACCGTACTGGCAGCGCTTCTGGTTACCGGTTCGGGCGCAGTCGGAGTGGCCAGTCCCGTCGCGCGTTATGGAATAGGGCCGGGGAACCCTGAACGTGCGCCACCGGGCCGGGGCGTACTGGCGGCAGCTTTGGCGAACTCCTTGCCTGCCGGAACTTCAACGAGTGCTGCCTCGCCGCCGAAGTTGGCGAATAGCCGGGCGTCAAGTCCGCAAACAATCCGTATTCGTTTGGCGACGACTCCGCGTGTCGCAGCCCTTAGCCAAGCGGGCGAGGTGCCATCGCGACCATTCGCCACAAACCCTGCGTTGCCGTTCTTGGCGCATTCTGCGCCCGCAATTCATGCGCAAATTTCCCCGGCGGAGCCGCCGTCCACCCAGCCAGTCGGGTTCAAGCTTACGCAGGGCGCACCCTATGCATTGCTCGCTTCCGCAGTGACTCTGTCTCCGGCGCAGGCGCCCGGGTCAGCCAGTGTGATGGCCACAAGTAACGGCGTAGAACCGCCAGCGGCCATCTCATCTCATGAGGAAGAAACCAACGCGTCGCTCGCTTCGGCGGCGTCGATGGGCACCCCAGGCGTGACTGCGCAGCCGAGTGAGTCTGGCCTCGTGGGCTCGTCGGAGCAGGGGGTCAGCATTTACAAGGTTGGCGCGCATGGTATCGAGTTGGAGGTGGAGGCCGTGGTCAACGGCACCCCTGCAGGAAAAGTCCCGCTGCTAATCGCCGATGGTGAGAATATTTCGGTTCGCCTGGCCGATATCCTGAAGGCGATTCAGCCGCTGATGGAGCCGCTCGCCTACGAAACCCTGAGCGCCTCAAATGGTGCTGGCGAGTACGTGACTTTCAACACGCTGCGGGCATCGGGCATCGCGGTGGGTTTCGGCTCAAACGATCAACTCATCCTGGGATCAAATTAGGCGGAAATTTGCTTTACCCGGCGCGGCACCATTTTCAGCGGTGCAGTACTGCTCAGATGATCAGGGCACCGGCGCTGCGAAAGGCCCGAGGGGTGGCACCGAAACGGGCTGCGGCACCAGTATCTGCACACCAGCAGCGGCTACCGGAGCAGAGGGATCGCGAATTGCCCGGTTGCTGCCGCCGCCGACAAACATCGAGTCGAGCGCGCGGACGAGCGGCGTAAGGATCGGTACCGTGCCGTCGTTACGGGTGCGCCGGTAATGATCGTCGGGATCGTATGCCGGGGCGCCGGGGAACAGCCAGCGATGCTCCAGTGCACCCATCGCCGCCAACAGACGGGCCTGGGCGACATAGCTGTTGGCCGTGGCATTGTTATAGCTGCTGCGCGCAAACAGCAGCTCGCGGGCCAGCTGCAAGACATCAAGCGTCGTGCGCAGGCCCGCCCGCTCCTGCAGCAGCGCACCCTCGAACGCCAGCTGCGCGGCCTCTGAAGCTGCTTTGAGGGGAGCGATAGAGGCGGTCTGTGAGAGCCATTCATTCCAGGCATCGGCGATATCGGTGCGGTTTTCGCGCAAGGCGGAATCGATCAGCCGCCAGTCGGCGTCATTGGCGGCACTTGCTTCGCCAACCCGGGCCCGGCGGAGCCCGCTTTCGAAGATTGGCGCGGATATAACCACCTCGCCGCGCAGGCTGGTCTGGCGAAGATCGTCTGAATACGGATTTACCGAACCATAATCGGCGCGTCCCCGCAGATCCACCCGCGGCAGCATGTCGGCGCGGGCGCCGTCGCGCTGGGCGCGTGAAATCCGCTCGCGCGCATAGGCGGCACCGAGCACCGGGCTGTGCTTCGCGCCGTATGCGTAGGCTTCCTCCAGCGTCGCTGCCGGCATCCCCAGCGGGTTCGGCGGGGCCAGATCGGTTGCGGGCAAAGCGCCGACCGCGGCGAGGAAAACGGCGTCACTCGAAGCGACAGCGCGCTGCGCCGCAAACAGCTGGGCGCGGGATTGTTCCAGCCTGGTGGCGATCTGCTGGACGTCGGTAGCGGTCACCTCGCGCTGGGCGAAGCGCGCGGTGTTGTCGCCATATTCGCGCTCGAGCAGGGCGAGGTCTTCCCGGACGATGTTGAGCGCGCTGCGTTCTCGCAGCACCCCGGCATAGGCGCGGATGGCGTTGAACAGGGTCTGCAACTCGCTCGAACGCAGGACGGAGCGCTGGAAGGCAATCTGCGCCTGCGCCTCGCGCTCTCCCGCCGCGGCGCGTCCGAAGGTGAAGACCGGCTGAGTGAGGATGGCGGAGGCGGTGCTGCTAAAACCCGAACGGGCAAACCAACCGCCGCTACCCAGCTGCACATTGTCGCGCGCATAGCCATACGTCCCCTCGACATTCAGTCGGGGACCATAGGCCGACATTGCCTGCGGCAGGCGGAAGTCCGTGCTGCGCAGCCGGGAGCGCTCTGCCAGCAGGGCGGGCTGGGTCCAGTATGAGCGGCTCAGCGCATCGGCGAAGGTGTTGACCGCTGCCGG
>JANONQ010000441.1:0-1506 GCA_031420935.1 Novosphingobium sp.
AGATTTCTGCGGATTTCGCAATGATTTTGTGGCCACTCCCGGAGGGTGGCTGGTGCCCAGAAGAGGACTCGAACCTCCACGCCCTTGCGAGCGCCAGCACCTGAAGCTGGTGCGTCTACCAATTCCGCCATCTGGGCACGGGGCGCATTGCGGATTACACTGCGCCGGGTAGGAGCGGGCCGATAGCGGGGGCTGCGGCGGCTTGTCAACGGCAATCGCGGCGCAGTTGCTTGCTCGCAACCTCGCCAAGGCGGTTGCGCCAGCGCGGCCGCCTGTGTCATGAACGATGCTGTAACGGCGCGGCAAATGGAAGCATGCAGGCATGGCACAGGCTCAGGACGAAAAGGCGCTCAGCGGCAAGCTGGTGGTCCTGCTCGGCGGCAGCGGCTTTTTCGGGCGGCATCTGGCGCAGGAACTACTGAAACGCGGCGCCCGGTTGCGGATCGCCAGTCGTCACCCCGAACGCGCCTATGCGCTGAAACCTCTGGGCAATCTTGGACAGGTGCAGTTCGTTCGCTGCGACGTCACCCAGCCGCAGAATCTGGTTGCCGCGATGATCGGGGCCGATGGGGTGATCAATCTGGTGGGCGCCTTTGCCGGCGATCTGGATGGCCTTCAGGGCCAAGGTGCCGGCCGGATCGCCGATGCGGCGCTCGTCGCGGGCGCGGGCGCTTTCGTTCATGTCTCGGCCAATGGCGCTGATGCCGCTTCCTCCGCCGATTACGCCCGCACCAAGGGCGAGGGCGAGGCGGCGGTGCTGGCCGCCTTCCCCAAGGCGACGATCCTGCGCCCGTCGATCCTGTTCGGGCCGGACGACCAGTTCGTCAACCGCTTCGCCGGGCTGATCGCGATGCTTCCGGCCTTGCCGGTGTTCGGACCGGAGGCACGGTTGCAGCCGGTATTCGTCGATGATGCCGCCGAGGCTGCCGGTCAGGCGCTCGGCGATCCCGGCGCGCATGGCGGGAAGATTTACGAGATCTGCGGGCCGGAGGTGATGACCATGCTGGAGCTCAATCAGCGTATCGCCGCCGCGCAAGGGCGTAGCCGGCTCTTTATCGACCTGCCGGATTTTGCCTCCAGCGCCTTCGCCGCGCTGACCGGCTGGCTGCCGGGCGCGCCGATCACCTCCGACCAATGGGCGCTGTTAAAGGCGGGCAATGTCGCCTCAGGCAAGTTGCCAGGGCTGAAAGCGCTGGGCGTGACACCTCGCCCTCTTGGCCTGTTTCTTGATCGCTGGATGGTGCGTTACCGCAAGCACGGGCGGTTCGGGGCGAAACCGGCGGCGGGGCAGTAGTCGCGCCGCCTCAGGCGTTCACATCGCCATAATGGCTCGGCGGCTGGATTACGTCCATGCGTTCGGTGAGTAGCGGGCGGAAACTCGGGCGGCTTTTGAATACCGAATACCAGCCGCGCGCCTGTTCATGCGCCGACCAGTCGATGCCGCCGAGATA
Source organism: Novosphingobium sp. (assembly GCA_031420935.1). Lineage (GTDB taxonomy): Bacteria > Pseudomonadota > Alphaproteobacteria > Sphingomonadales > Sphingomonadaceae > Novosphingobium. The sequence continues at coordinate 1,452 of JANONQ010000441.1, forward strand.
GTCGGCGACCGAAATCTGCGCAGCGGCGGCAAGGTCGGCCAGGCTCATTGTCGCA
>JANONQ010000442.1:0-3676 GCA_031420935.1 Novosphingobium sp.
CTGGCCGACCGGCTGAACCAGATGCCACTTGGAATTGTCGGCATTGCGCTGGGCACCGCAATTCTGCCGATGCTGGCGCGCCACATCCACAGCGGAGACGCAAGGGAAGCACAGCGCTTGCAAGGCAATGCCTTCGAGATGGCGACCTTGCTCACCCTGCCCGCTGCTGCCGCGCTGGCCATTTGCGCGCCGGCTTTCGTCACAGCCTTCTTCGAAGGTGGCAAGTTTACCGCGGCCAATGGCGCAGTCATGGCGCAAATCGTCGTCGCGCTGGTGGCTGGCCTCCCTGCCTATGTTATCGTCAAAATACTCAACCCCGGCTTTTTTGCGCGCGAGGATATGCGCACACCGGTTTGGAGTGCGCTAGCGGCGCTGCTGTTCAATATTGCGGTCAATCTGGTTGTGGTGAGCCGTTTCGGCATTGTCGGCCTGGCCGCGGCCACGGCAGCATCCGCAACCTTAAACTGCCTGTTGCTCTACGCCGTTCTGCATGCGCGGGGCTGGTTCCATTTCACCGGCAAACTGGCCGGCAAGATCGCCCGGCAGCTGGTCGCCACGATAGCCATGGCGGCGGCTCTGTGGTGGCTGATGCCGATTCTGGCTGACCGTTTTGGCGGCTCCGTGTTCGAACGTGTCTGGTCGCTCTCGGCGCTGGTGGCACTTGGTATGGGGGTGTTCTTTGGAACCGCGTTTGTGGTCGGCGCACTCGACAAAGACCTGATCGCCCAACTGCGCCGCCGCCCTTCCCGGAATTCCGGGCAGCCCCAGTGACCATGCGCGTCGTTTCCGGCATCCAGCCCACCGGCAATCTCCACCTCGGCAATTACCTCGGCGCTATCCGCAACTGGGTGCGGATGCAGGATGCTATGGCGAGCGAGGGCGGCGAATGCCTGTTTTTCCTGGCCGACCTGCACGCGATCAGCCAGCCGCATGTGCCTGCGGACCTCGCCGCCAACACCCGCGAGATGACCGCCGCGCTGATCGCTTGCGGCATCAACCCCGACCGTTCGATCCTGTTCAACCAGGCGCAGGTTCCCGCCCATGCCGAGCTGCAATGGCTGCTCAGCAGCACCGCCCGGATGGGCTGGCTGAACCGGATGACCCAGTGGAAGGACAAGGCCGGCAAGAACCGCGAGGGCGCGAGCATTGCGCTCTACACCTATCCGGTGCTGCAGGCCGCCGACGTGCTGCTCTACCAGGCGACCCATGTTCCGGTCGGCGAGGACCAGAAGCAGCACCTCGAACTCGCCCGCGACATTGCCCAGAAGTTCAACAATGATTTCGCCTCGGAAGACGCACCGGTTTTCACCCTGCCCGACCCGATCGTCCCGCTTGAAGCAGCCCGGATCATGTCGCTTCGCGATGGCAGCACCAAGATGAGCAAGTCGGACCCATCGGACATGAGCCGGATCAACCTGACCGACGACGCCGACGTCATCATGCAGAAGGTGAAGAAAGCCAGGACCGACCCCGAACCGCTGCCTTCCGATGCGAAGGGCCTCGAAGGCCGACCCGAGGCGGCGAACCTTGTCGGCATCTATGCGGCAATGACCGGGGCCAACGTCAACGACGTTCTGCGCGACTTCGGCGGCAAGGGGTTCGGCACGTTCAAGCCGGCGCTCGGCGAATTGCTCGCCGACAGGCTCGCCCCAATAAATGCGCGCTTCGTTGAACTGCGCCAGGACCGGGCGGCGCTTGATGCGATCTTGCGCAAAGGCGCCGAAGCCGCGCGGGTGCTTGCAAAGCCGACGCTGGCTGCGGCCTATGCGGCGCTGGGGCTAATTCGGGAGGGCTGAAACGTCCCAACGTAGCACGGGCTCCGTTCAACGGCTATTCAGCCGCAATTGTTTACGCCATATTCATAGATCACAAGGGCCGCGCCGTAATCCGGCGAACCGGCCCAGCTGGTGTCGCGGAGATGATAAATATGCCCAATTTTATAACTGCCCGATTTGGTCGAGCCAAACTGGCTACCACCGCCGTGCTGATGCTCGGGCTGGCGGCCTGCGCTTCGCCTTTCAATGCCAACGTCTCGCGCTTCCAGTCGCAGCTGCCGGTGCCTGCCGGTCAGACTTTTGTCGTTGTCGCCGACGATCCGCGCGATGCTGGTGGTATTGAATTTTCACGCTACGCCAGCCTGGTCGCGGACCGCATGGCCTCCCTTGGCTACACGCCGAGCGATCCGGGGCGCGCAAACCTGATCGTTCGCTTCGATTTTGGCGTGGATCAGGGCCGCGAGCGCATTCGATCGAGCGGGTTTTCGCGCGACCCCTTTTATAGCCCGTGGTATGGCTACGGCGGTTACGGCCGGGGCTACGGCGGTTACGGCGGTTACGGCCGCGGCGGCCTCTGGGGCTACGGCTGGCACGATCCGTTTTTCGACGGCGGAATCGACAGCTACACCGTCTACACCAGCGGTATCAATATGAAGATCGAGCGGCGGGCTGATGGCGCGCGCCTGTTCGAAGGCAAGGCCGAAGCGGTCTCGACTTCCAATCGACTGCAGTATCTGGTGCCCAATCTGGTCGAGGCGATGTTCACCGGCTTCCCTGGCAATTCAGGTGAGACGGTGCGGATAAGCGTGGCGCCGGAGAGAAGGCGCAGCTGATCCTTTAAGCTAAACAAAAGTCAGGCGGGGCCGGAAATGGCTCCGCCTTTTTTGTATCATTTCCCCAGCGCTATCACTCCGCCGGTCGAGCCGAACCCGCCCTCGCCGCGCAGGGTTTCGTCGAGCTGCTCGACCTCGAGCCAGCTCGCCCGCGTCACCCGCGCCAGGACCAGCTGGGCGATACGGTCGCCGCGGCGGATGGCGAAGGCTTCCGCCCCGTGATTGATGACAATCACCTTCAATTCGCCGCGATAGTCCGAATCGATCGTGCCGGGCGTATTGGGCACGGAAATGCCGTGCTTGAGCGCCAGGCCCGAGCGCGGACGGACCTGGATCTCGAAGCCCGCCGGGATCGCTACCGCCAGCCCCGTCGCCACCGCATGGCGCGCGCCCGGCGCCAGCGTCACATCCTCGGCCGCGAGCACGTCCATCCCGGCAGCGCCGTCGGTTGCATAGGCTGGCAGTTCCAGCCCCTCGCCATGCGGCAGCCGCTTGACCAGCACCGGGATGCTGTCAGCCGAGTGCATTGGCAATCCTTTCGACAAGCGTGCGGGCAACCTCGTCCTTGGGCATTTCCGGCAAAGTATCGACCCCCTTGGCGCTGATGATATGCACCAGATTGACATCGCCGCCCATGACCTCACCCGAGACATCGTTGGCGACGATCCAGTCGACGCCCTTGCGTTTGCGCTTGTCCTTGGCGTTGTCGATCACGTTTTCGGTTTCGGCAGCAAAGCCGATCAGCAGCTTGGGCCGCTGCTTGCCCGACGCCACGGTCGCGAGAATGTCAGGATTCTCGGTCAGCATCAGCGACGGCGGGGCAGAGCCGCGCTTCTTGATCTTCTCTTCCGCAAATTCCCGCGTGCGCCAGTCGGCGACGGCGGCGACCATCACTGCGGCATCCGCGGGCAGCGCCTTTTTCACCGCAGCGGCCATTTCGCGCGCGGTCTCGACATCGACGCGGTCGACACCGGGCGGGGTCGGCAGCATCACCGGCCCCGAGACCAGCGTAACCCGCGCCCCGGCCTGCGCTGCGGCGGCGGCGATGGCATAGCCCTGCTTGCCCGA
>JANONQ010000443.1:0-2351 GCA_031420935.1 Novosphingobium sp.
GGCGCATCTGCTCAAGCCCTTGTCGCGGGCGCTGCAGGCACGCGGCGCTCTGGTGCCGACCGAGCATGGCGGGTTGCAACTGGCCGGCGACGCACGGGCTATCCTCAAGGGTGACGTGCAGGTTTCGCTGGTGCTGGCGCCCCGCAACGAACGCAAACGGCGGTGCGGGGCTGCGGGCGGGGTCAACCCGATCGGAGATCCGCTGTTCGAGGCGCTACGGGCGCTGCGCCGCGAAATCGCTGTGGAGGCCAATTTGCCGCCCTATGTCATCTTCCACGATGCGACATTACGCGAGATGGCGGCAAACCGGCCCGCCTCGCTGGGTGAACTCGGGGCGATCACCGGTGTCGGCAGCCGCAAGCTTGAGGCGTACGGCGACGCCTTCCTCGGCATCATCCGCAATCACGGTTAACGCGCTTTCAGTTGCCGCCCCGTCGCTGATATGCCGACTGCATGTCCAGAATAGCCAGCTTCGCACTTGTCTCCGCCATCGGTTTGGCAACGGCGGTCCCCGCGTTTCCGGGTTATGCCCAGCAAGCCGCGCCCTATACCGTGGTCGAAACCGGACGCGGTTTTGAGCGGTTGCAGGATGCAGTGACCGCCATCGGGGATGGCACCGGCACGATCCGCTTCGCGGCAATGCGCTTTGCCGACTGCGCCGTGCAGGCCGGCGGCGACATCCTCTACACCGCCGCCAAACCCGGCCAGGCGGTGCTGGAAGGCGTTGCCTGCGAGGGCAAGGCGGCGCTGGTGCTGCGCGGACGCCGGGCGCGGATCGAGGGGCTGGTGTTCGCCGGGATCACGGTGCCGGACGGCAATGGCGCGGGCATCCGGCTCGAACGCGGCGATCTTGCCGTATCGCAAAGCTGGTTCCGCGACAGCCAGCAGGGCATCCTCAGCGCCAATGGCGAGCGCGGCTCAGTCACCATCGACAAATCGACCTTCACCCGCCTCGGCACCTGCGAGGGCGCGGGCGGCTGCGCCCATTCGGTCTATATCGGCGACTATGATGCGCTCACCGTCACGCGCAGCCGCTTTGAGGCGGGACGCGGCGGCCATTACCTCAAGAGCCGCACCGCGCGCATCGCCGTGCTCGATTCCAGCTTCGACGATTCCGCCGGCCGCGCGACCAATTACATGATCGATCTGCCCGCCGGCAGCAGCGGCCGGATTGCCGGCAACTGGTTCGTCCAGGGCAAGGACAAGGAAAACCACTCCGCTTTCATCGCGGTGGCGGCAGAAGGCAGGGTCAACAGCTCGGCCGGTCTGGTGATCGAGGGCAACGACGCGCGATTCGCGCCCGGCGTCAGCTGGGGCAGCACCTTTGTCGCGGATTGGTCGGGCGACGCGCTGACGATTGGGGCCAATGCGCTGGGCGAGGGACTGAAGCGTTTCGAGCGGCGTTGACACTCCCTGGCAAGGGCAGGACTATCGCAAATGGCCCAACTTCACCAATTTCGTCACCCTGAACTTGTTTCAGGGTCCATCGCACCGCAAGCTCGGAGCTATGAGGATAGGCGCAAACCGTGAGGTTTTACTGCCGAAAACCAAACTTAGGGTCCGAGGCGAAATGGACCCTGAAACAAGTTCAGGGTGACGAGAAAAGTAAGTCGGATTTAATTGCGATAGCCCTGCCGGCACGGGGAGGACTACAACAAATGCCCCGCCCGGTCGCGCTTGGTCGCCAGATAGCGGGCGTTGTGCGGATTTGCCGGGAGCTGGTGGGCGACCCGCTCGGCGACCGCCACGCTCTCCGCCTCCAGAGCAGCGACCTTGGCCGGGTTATTGGTCATCAGCCGGATCGTTTGCACCCCGAGCAACGCCAGCATCCGCGCCGCCACCGGAAAATCGCGCGCTTCGGTGGGCAGGCCGAGGCGGTTGTTGGCGTCCACCGTGTCAAAGCCCTGGTCCTGCAACCGGTAGGCGCGCAGCTTGTTGATCAGACCGATGCCGCGGCCTTCCTGCCGCAGATACAGCAGCACACCCCAGCCTGAGCCGTCCGCAGCCTCCTGCGCCATCGCCGCCAGCGCGGCATCGAGCTGCGGGCCGCAATCGCATTTGAGGCTGCCGAGGATGTCGCCGGTCAGGCATTCAGAATGGAGCCGGACCAGCGGCGGCAAGTCTCCGCTCTGCCGGCCGACAATCAGCGCGATATGTTCGCGCAGGTCGTTGGCCGAGCGGAACGCAACGATTTCCGCCTCCTCGCTGGCGGAAATTGGCAGCCGGGCGCGGGCGGCGATGGCGAGGTTCGATGTGTCCTTCCACGCGGCAAGATCGGCGGGCGAGACGGTCTGCGCCTCCCCTGCGGGTACGGGATCGACCAGGAACGCCGGCAATATCCCGGCCAGCCG
>JANONQ010000444.1:0-3043 GCA_031420935.1 Novosphingobium sp.
TGAGCGGAACAGGAAAGTGTCGTAAGGGGCATTATTTCTTTTCAAAAGTCCCATTCGGAATTAGGTTGGCGTAGCGGTCTGAGGCCGCCGTTTGCGACGGCGTCGGGCACGGAGAAGTCGTAGCGGCCGAGGAAATTGATGTGACGCCAGGATATCGGCGAGAGTCGAGCGATGTCGGCGGGCAGCGGCGGGGTCCCGGCCTCGCTGAGTTGGCGCGCAGTTTCCTGCATGTAGACAGCGTTCCAATGGACGATGGAGTTGAGGGCGAGACCGAGGACCCCAAGCTGCTCCTCTTGGCCTTGACGCAGAGGGCTTCTGATTTCGCCCCGATCGCCGTGATGGACACGCCGCCCGAGCTTGTGGCGCAATTCCTGCCGGTTGAGCTGAAACAAGATTCGCCGGCGGAACGGTCGGTCGTCGATGTATCGCAGGATGTGCAGCGTCTTGATGATGCGTCCCAGTTCAGACAGGGCCTTGGCCAGGGTCGTTGGGCGGTCTTTGACCTGCAGCGTTCGCATGACGCCCGCGGCCTTGAGGTGGCCGAGCTTAAGCGATCCGGCCAAACGGATCAGGTCGGGCCAGTTTTCCCGGATCAGATTGATTTTGATCCTGCCCCAGGCAATCTCATCGAACGGCCCGTAGCGCGCCTGGCGGTCGATACGCCAGAGCTTCGCGCCGCCGATGTCCGCCAGACGGGGGCTGAACCGGTAGCCCAAGAGCCAGAACAGGCCGAAAATAGCGTCGGAATAAACGGCGGTGTCGGTCATGATCTCCAGCGGTTCGAGTTCCGTTTCCTGATCCAGCAGGAGAGCCAGGACAACCAGACTGTCGCGCAGCGTTCCAGGGATGACCGCTCCGGCCAGACCGCTGAACTGATTGGAAATCATGTTGTACCAAGTGACGCCGCGCTCCTGGCCGTAGTATTTGGGATTGGGACCGGCGTGTATGGCGCTCGACGGAGCGACGAAACGCATGCCGTCCGCGCTGGCCACCTCGCCGGCGCCCCAGTGACGGACGATTTCCAAACGACTGTGAGCGGAAACGATGGCGGCGTTTGCCGCGGCTATGGTTTCGGGCCGAATGAAATTCTGGCCCACCCAGGAGAGCCGGTCGCGGCGCAGAGCTGGAAATTCCGCGCGCACGACCGGCTCGAGACCGATGTTGCAGGCACCACCGACCAGAGCCGCGCACAGGCTTATCTCGAAGTGTTCGACGGTGGCCTGACGCTCGCTCAGGTGGGTAAAGGACTTTGCAAATCCGGTTCGCGCCATGACTTCAAGAAAGATGTCGGGCATTCCGGCCTTCGGCATGCGAGTTTGAACGGCGGCACGAAGCTCACGCAGGCTCTCGGGTTCATCGAGCTTGTCGAGAGGCGTGACCACAATCCCGGTCTTGTCGGCGACCGTCTCGAAACGCAGGTCCGGATTGTCGCCGGCGCGCGTAACGACATGTCGATATGCCTGGTCAAGAAGGCTGGCGAGGCCGTTAATCTCAATGTCGGCTTCCAGAGATCGACCCAGGGCGCGTGCAACCATCAACCTGGAATTGTGCCAGGACTCGCCCTCGAGCATCCCGCGCCGAGGGTCCCCGTATCGGATACCGGGCTTGGTGAAGACGTCGCGACGCTTGATCGCCAGACGCCACGCATCAATGATCGCGAAAACATAGGCCTTCGGGTCTCCCACCCTGCCTTCATGATCCAGGACGTGTTGCCTCCATGCCTTCGAGACCGCAGCGGTCGGCGCACCGCGCATCTTGTCGAGAGACGACCAGTCGTTCACGCCCTTGAGGTAGCTGATCGCGGCCTTGACGTTTTTGCCGCCTGGGGCAGCGTCGGTCTCGATGCGGGTGGCGATTTCAAAGAACAATCGCCGGGCGCCCCGCCATTTTGTTCGCAGTTGATCATAGGGCTTGGTCTCCGCGGGCTTGGCGATCGCCTCCACCTTGGACATGGCGGCCTCGATGTCGGGACGGGGCAACCGCTCGAAGAGCACATCTCGCCATTCATTGAGGGGCAGGGCGTCATCGGTCAAAACCAACAGCCCCATCGCGTGGAGCAGCATCGCTGCGCCATCGAGATCGCGCAGACTGCGCAGGCGGGCCTGTTTGTCGGCGGCTTCAGCCCCCTTCACCAAGTCGGCGAGCAGAGCCTCGGCCAGCTCGGCGGCGTCGTCCTGGGCCGCCACTTCGAGCGTATGGAAGAGCGCGGCTACGGTCGCGGTTCGACGAGGCTCCTGAAGGGCGGCGATAGCCGAGGGCTTGCCGACGCGCGCTACCCGCGCGAGCCGCTCAAGGGTTGTGGCGGGAACACCGCGCGGTGGCGACAGCCGCAGATTGAACGCCCGGACCGCATCGAGCCGATCGAGGTGGCGGTAGAGCTCGGTCGGCATGCGCTTCGAGGGAACGGTCCGCAGCGCATCCAATGCGGCGAACGTGGAAGTGTCGCCATCGTCAAACAGGGTGGCGATGCGAGCGCGCTGGTCGTCGCTCAAGCTGGTGACCAAATGGCGCCAAAGCCTGGTCCGCGCACGATCGCGGATTCTGCCGACCAATCGCTCGACAACTGTGACGCCCGGCAGAAGCACCTTGTTGCCAACGAGCCATGCCGCGGCTCGATCGATCAGGGGGGCGGGCCGATCATCACCGCTCCAGCACAGGGCGTAGAGCCATCGGGTCAGCCGGAAGCGCGCCACGGCGTTGTCGGCAAAGTCCGTGAAGCCGCAGTGCGTCCGGATGAGCGCGAGGTGCCGGATGCGCCGGCTCCCATCGAAATAGGCGTCCACGCCCGTAGCGGGTTCAAGGTCGAGCTGCTCAATCACGATCGCCAACACCGACGCCGGGATCTCGGCGGGCGAAACTGGAAATGCGCCCAGAAATCTGGCGCTCGTCAGCATCGCTGCAAAGCCGAGCCGATTGTGGTCACCGCGCAGAGTTCCAATGAGGTCGCGATCGGTTTGGTCCAGATGGAAATAACGAGCGAGCTGGTCGGCCGACGGTTCGCCGTCGAAGCGGGCAAAGCCCTGACGCTGGGCGTCAGTGAGGT
>JANONQ010000445.1:0-2465 GCA_031420935.1 Novosphingobium sp.
TGTCTTGCCGATGGCCTCGATCCGCCCATCGGAATCGGTCTTGACCCAAGTGGCGTCGTCGGGATCGACGAGAGGATTATCCGTGCGCCGGTCTATTGCGAGCGTCACTCCCCGGCTCTTCGTTCCCTCGCGCGCCAGCCGCTGGAGGATTGACGCCTCGAAGATGTGGTCGGCCATCATCAGGAGGTAATCCCCCTCTATCCGCGCCGCGCCGACCATCACCGAATGGCCGTTTGGCGTTGACCAGTGCTGCAGCCTTTCGGAAACCACGGGGATGCCAGCGCGGGCGGAAAGGATTGGCAGGAATTTTTCGATTTCGACCGCGTGGTGTCCGGTGACCACGACCACGCGCTCCACCCCGGCCGCACGCGCCTGCCGCACGCCGAGTTCCAGCAGCGGCACTCCGGCAATCGTCGCCAGCGGTTTCGAATCTGCAACTTCGCGCAGCCGGCTGCCATAGCCAGCAGCAATAATCAGGGCATCCATCAAGGTCTTCCGTCAGGCGTTGGCCGGCGTCATTCTGCCGCCAAGGCCGCTTCTGCGATATATTCCTCGACCATTTGACCTGCGGTATCGTCGTTGAACTGCAGCGGTGGATGCTTGCAATAATAGGCAGACGGACCGATCAGCGCCCCGCCTTCACCGCGCTCCAGCGCGATCTTGCAGCAGCGAATCGCATCGAGCACGCAGGCAGCGGAATTGGGGCTGTCTTCCACCGACAGCCGCAGTTCCAGGTTCATCGGGACATTGCCCCACTGATTGCCTTCGAGCCGCAGGAAGCACAGCTTGTTGTCTTTCTGCCAGGGAACATAGTCCGACGGGCCAACATGGATGTTCTCATCCGCGAGCCGCTGGGCGAGCATGGCCTGGACCGCTTCGGTCTTCGATACCTTCTTGCTGCCGAGCCGCTGACGGTCGAGCATGTTCATGAAGTCGGTATTGCCGCCGGTGTTGAGCTGATACGTCCGCTCGACGTTAACGCCGCGCGCACCGAACAGGCTGGACAGCACGCGGTGGACAATCGTCGCGCCAATCTGCGCCTTGATGTCGTCGCCGACGATCGGGATGCGCTTCTCGGCGAAGCGGCGCTCCCACTCCGGCCGGCTGGCGATGAACACCGGCATGCAATTGACCACCGCAACGCCGGCTTCAAGCGCGCATTCCATGTAGAATTCTGTCGCCGCATCCGAGCCGACCGGGAGGAAGTTCAGCATGACTTCGGCGCCGGTCGCCTTCAGCGCGGCGACAATCGAGGCCTTGGTTGCTTCGGGCGCATCGTCCAGGATGAAGCCGCGCTCGCCCATGCCGGTCATATGTTCGGCGACGCCATCGAGAATCCGGCCCATCATGACCTTGGCGCCAGTGGCAGGCACGTTTTCGTGGAAAACCGCCGTGCAATTCGGCGCGGAGAAGATTGCCTCGGCAATATCCTTGCCTACCTTACGGCTATCGACATCGACGCCCATAACAAATGAGACATCGCCCGCACCATAACCGCCGATTCGGTCATGAATCAGACCCTGCGAAGAGTTGTTCGAACCGTAGTAGGCCACCCCCTGCACCAGCGAACTGGCGCAGTTGCCCACGCCGATCACGGCAACCTTGATAGGCTTCATCAAATTGATCCCTTCAGACGGACGCTCTCGATCCGGGTGGATTTGCGCCCTCATTGTGAAATCGCGCGCCAAAAGCAAGTGGTTTGCATTGCTCATGCTCTCCTGCGCATTAACACAGCCAACACCACTACCAGCCAGCCGGTCGCAATAACACCAAAAGCGACCAAACCTTCCGCGGCGAATCCGGTGATCACGAACAACACTGCCGCCAGAGCATAAAAATCGCGCATTGTCAGCCATATAAGCCACTGCATCGGGCGCGATTGGGGCCCGCGAAAGTGATCTTTGACGGCATTAAACGTGAATTCCCGGGTGCCGGAACGGGCTCTCCGGCCAATCAGAAACAGGCCAAACGCCATTATTGCGAGCCCCGCCGCTCCCGTAATCGCTGCAAAGGTGTTGCCTTGAATCCACAGGTTAATGACCACGCCGGCGATGAATCCGATGTTGGTCGCCGCATCGACCAAACTGTCGGCCATGGCACCCCATCGCGAGGTGCGGAAAGTGGCGCGCGCAATCTCGCCATCGACGCCGTCGAATATCGATGCTGCCTGGAAGAGCACCGCGCCCGCGATCAGCCCGGCATCCCCCCCGGCCAACAGGCTCAGAACCATCGCGACCGCCAGGAGTGTTGTAAACGCGGTAGCGTGAATTGGACGGATTCCTGGCCATTTCAGCAGCCGGCGCGAGATCGCCTGCGAAATCGGTCGATTCAATTTACGCGAAACAATGCCATCGCTCGGCTTGGTGGTGGATGCGACAATCCGGCGCTCGGCGTCATCAAGCTCGCCCATAGTCCGCGCGGCGGCGATACGTTCGAAAATCTGGTGGCCGCCGGCCGCAGCAAAC
>JANONQ010000446.1:0-4207 GCA_031420935.1 Novosphingobium sp.
AGCGGCCCCGGTCCCGGGCGGTCGAGCAGCAGCTTCTGCGCCGAGCTGTTGAGCAGCAGGATCTGGCCGTCGAGATTGGTCGAGACGATGCCGGCGGTAACCGATTCGATTACCGCTTCAATCAGCGCCCGGCGATCGTGCAATTGCTGGTTTGCGTTGAGCAGCGCTTGGGTCTGTTTTTCGATTTGCGCGGTCATGCGGTTGAACGCGCGGTTGAGCAGGCCGATCTCGTCCGCGCCGGTACGCCCCTCGACCCGCAGTGCAAAATTGCCGCTGCCGACCCGCCGTGCGGCATCAACCAACTCATGCAGCGGTTTTACCTGGCGGTCGGCGAAACGCAGGGCCAGCCAGACGAAAAACCCGACCAGCGCCAGCGACAGGACGAACAGCGCCACGTTGAACCGCAATTGCAGCACTCGCGCCCGCCGGGTCAGGACCTCATAGGCTTGCACAATGTTCTGCGCCCGCTGGCCCTGGCTAAACGCCAGCAAATCTGACACGCGCGCGGTGTAGAGGTAAACGCCAGAGCGCCGGTCGATCGGGGTTATCGCCTCGATCTTGTTGGCGCTGGCGTTGACGACAATCGCTTCGCCCCCCTGGATCCGCGCCAGGACGGCGGGGCTCATCCGCTGACGGTCGGTGTTGCTTTCCGGATCAACGATGGCGGCGGTGCGCAGCTGGCCGTCCCTACCCTTCTGGATAATTGCCGATTCGTTGAGCTTCCGGTTCACCACCTGGTAGGAATAGAATTGCGCGAATGACGGGGCGGCGATCGATTCCGTGCTGAGGAAGGCGCGCAGGTCGCTGGCCATGGCGACGGATTCATTGCTAACGTCGCGCTGGGTCTGCTCGTGATAACCTCGGGCCAGCTTATTAGCGTTTTCCAAGAGGCCTCGCGAATTGTCAGAAAACCAGAACTCGACTCCCGACTGAAACAGCCAGGACGCGAAAATCACCACCAGCAGCGTCGGGATCGCCGATATCATCGAGAACAAGAACACCAGCTGAACATGCATCCGGCCCGATCCGCCGATGCTTTCCGCCGCGCGCCGCAGCGCGAGCCGCCGCCCCAGCAGGACGAGGATCGTCATCGCAGGAACCAACATGCCGACCAGCAGTGTCGCGGTCATATCCGAAGGCAGCAGCTCGCGCTTCTCCGCTTGGGCGGATAGCGTGGCCCAGGCGACCGCCGACATCAACACGAAGGCGATCACCGCTGCGGCTTCGACCACGGCGAAGAAGTTCGCCCGGCGCGCGGCTATCTGCACACGCCGCCACCAAACCGGCCAGCGCCGTTTACGTAGGGAAGCCTCGCTCATAATCGTTGCACTATTACAACAATCCTGTTGCCTGTCTGCAAGAGAAAAGCGCCAGGTCGAAGCTCAGGACCGGCGGCTGAAACCATCCGGATCGATTCCCAACTCGCCGAGCCGCTTGCGCAGCGTATTGCGGTTGATGCCGAGCAGCTGCGCCGCGCGCAGCTGGTTGCCACCGGTTTCCTGCAAAACTGCGGCGAATAACGGCCGCTCGAAAGTTTCCAGCGCGCGGTCGTAGATCGTGCCAGGCGCGGGCCTGGTTTCGCCCAGCCAACGGACAACCGCCGCATCGAAGCCCTGATCGGTGATACCGGGTGCATCGGGTGCATGAAGCTGTTGCAGCAACGGCACCACGGCGGCAGCGTCGATGACCTCTTCGCGGGCCAGCAGCGCCAGGCGGAAAATGAAGTTCTTCAGCTCCCGAACATTGCCGCGCCAAGGCTGGCGGATCAGCAGGGCGGCGGCGTCGGCGGTCAGCTGGTGGCGGGGCAGGCCTTCCCCGACGGCGAGCTGGAGGAAATGCCGGGCCAGCGCCTCGATGTCGTCGGGCCGCTCGCGCAGCGCCGGCAGTTCGATCGGCACGACATTAATGCGGTAATAGAGATCCTCGCGGAACTGGCCCGCGGCGATCATCGGGGCGAGATCACGGTTAGTAGCCGCGACGATCCGGGTATCGATCGTCACTTCCTCGCGCCCGCCGACGCGCCGGATACTGCCCGATTGCAGCGCGCGGAGCAGCCGTGTCTGGGCCTGCATCGGCATATCGCCGATTTCATCGAGGAACAGGGTGCCGCCGACAGCCTGCTCAAATTTGCCGATGTGGCGCGCGACAGCGCCGGTGAAGGCCCCCTTCTCGTGCCCAAAAAGCTCGCTCTCGATCAGTTCGGCGGGAATTGCCGCGGTATTGACCGCGACAAACGGCCCGGCGCTGCGGTGGCCGAGCTGGTGGATGGCCTCGGCCACCAGTTCCTTGCCGGTGCCCGATTCGCCGAGGATCAGTACGGTCAGATCGTTACGCAGCACCCGCGTTATCATCCGGTAAACCGCCTGCATCGGCGCGCTGCGGCCTACCAGCGGCAGGCTCTGGCCGGGCTCGTCCTGGGCAAAGCCTTCCCTGCCATCGGCATTCGCCCCGACAGCTTGCCGCACTGCCTTGGCCAGTTCATCGATATCGAAGGGCTTGGGGAAATACTCGTAAGCGCCGGTGCCACTGGCGCGAACAGCTGTATCGAGCGTGTTTTGCGCTGAAAGTATGATTACCGGCATGGTCGGGTGGAGCACGCGGACGGTGTCCATAGTGTCGATCCCGTCGCCATCGGGCAAGATGACATCGGTAACAAGCGCGGAAAAGCGCCGATCGGACAATTGACGGTCACGCTCGGCAAGGCTGGCGCAGCGCGTCACCGCGAAGCCTTCCGCCTCCAGCGCGGCGGTGATGACGATGGCGATGGACTCGTCATCTTCAACCAAGAGCACACTCATGGCGCCTCGGCCCCCCGCCGTTCCCGGCTCCCGGTATCGCCAGCCATTGGGAGATGCAGGCGGAAATGGGTCCAGCGGCCAGCATCGTCGCGCTCGTGGCCGATCCGTCCGTGCATCTCGCCGACCAGCTTGCGCACCAGCGCAAGCCCCAGCCCCTGCCCGCTCTTCTTGGTGGTGACGAAGGGATCGAAAATGCGGTCGCGCATCGCCGGATCCACGCCAGGTCCATTGTCGCTGATCCGGATTTCAATCGGCAGCCGTACCGGCTCACTAGTTCCGGTGGAACTGAGCTGCAGGCCGCTGGCAAAGCGCGTCCGGACGATAAGCCGGGGCTTGACCGTTGTTTCGCAAGCCTCGCGGGCGTTGGCGAGGAGATTGATCAGGACCTGCACCAGCGCATCGGCATTGCCGAGCACCGCGGGCAGCGAGGGATCGAATTCCTCCTCGATCCGGGGGCCCTCACGTTCCGCTGCGCCCAGAACCGCGCTGGCGCGGCGGACCGCCTCGTGCAGGTTGCAGGGCTCGAGCGGGGCGGTGGTGCGACGGCTGAGGGTTTGCATCTCGTCGATCAGCTTGGCGATCCGGTCGACCTCGTTGGCAATCAGCCGGGTCAGGGCCTGATCCTTTACGCCAACCTTGCGCCCCAGTAGCTGCGCCGCGCCGCGGATCCCGGCGAGCGGGTTCTTGATTTCGTGCGCCAGCACCTCGGGCGCCCGCAGCAAAGCATCTTCGGCACCGCCCGAATCCTCACCCATGGCCTCGGCGGTACTGGAATCGTGGAGCGTGAGCACCTGCCAGCCCGGCTCGCCGACCACCGGAGCCGCCGTGACGTCGAGCCGGCGGGTGCCGATACCGGCGATGGTGACATCGATTTCGCGCGCGGAAACCGGTGTTTCGCTATCGCTCAACCGCTCGGCCAAACGCGGTTCGTCAAAGCTCAACGTATCAAGCAGCGGGCGTCCGGCGAGGCGGCGCAGGCTCTGGCCGAGGAATTGCTCGGCTGCCGGATTGGCTGCGGCGATCTTCTGGCCGGGCGCAAGCAGCACGATGGCCAGCGGCAGGCTGGCGAGCTGGCGCTGCGCATCGGGGATAGTCATCGCCGCGCCATAGCTCAGGCGGCCTGACGCTGGAGGAACGGGGCGTAGAATTCTGACAGTGAGCGGGTAACCTCCCCTGCATCGTCGATGAAGTTCACCCGGTTGCGGAACTCGGCCGATCCCGGCAGGCCCTTGGTATACCAGCCGATATGCTTGCGCGCCATCTTGACGCCAGTATCCTTGCCATAATGCATGAGCATTTCTTCATAATGATCAAGGATCAATGACAATTGCTGATCTAATGTCGGATCGGCGATGCTGGTCCCGTGGCGCAGCCAATGCATGAGTTGCCCCAGCAACCAGGGTTTGCCG
>JANONQ010000447.1:0-3370 GCA_031420935.1 Novosphingobium sp.
ATCGCGCTGACCTATATCAACTGCTCGACCGAGGTGAAGGCGCTCAGCGATATCATCGTCACCTCGTCCAGCGCCGAATCGATCCTCGCCCAGATCCCGGCCGAGCAAAAGATCATCTTCGGACCCGACCGGCACCTCGGCGGCTATCTGTCCCGCAAGTTTGACCGCGAGATGCTGCTGTGGCCGGGGGTGTGCATTGTCCATGAGGCGTTCAGCGAGATCGAACTGCTGAAACTGAAAGCCCGGCACCCCGGTGCGCCGGTCGCCGCGCATCCCGAATGCCCGCCGGCAATCATCGACCACGCCGATTACGTCGGCTCGACCAGCGGCATCCTGTCCTTCGCCAAGACCTTCCCCGGCGACACACTGATTGTCGCGACCGAACCGCACATCATCCACCAGATGCAAAAAGCGCTGCCCGGCAAGCAGTTCATCGGCGCGCCGGGCGCCGACGGCAACTGCAACTGCAACATCTGCCCCTATATGGCGCTCAACACGCTGGAGAAGCTGTACGTGGCGCTGCGCGATTTGCAGCCCAGGATCGAGATCGAGGAAGGGCTGCGTCTACGCGCGAAGAAGAGTCTGGACCGGATGATGGAGATGGCGAGCGGGACGGTGGGGATGGGGGATTTGGGGGCGCGGTGATTGCCTTGACAAATCGCGTCAATTTTGACACGTTTCTGGCGTGACCATTGACCGGTCCAAGAAGGTGTCAGCGCGGTTTTTTGCTGCGGCAAATGGCAAGATGCCAGTGCGTGAGTGGATATTGAGTCTCGATGCCGAAGATCGGCGGGCCATAGGTAAGGACATTCAGAAGGTCGAGTTCGGCTGGCCTATCGGAATGCCTTATTGTCGGCCGCTCGGGCGTGGATTGTGGGAAGTGCGGACCAGCATTAGTTCGGGGCGTATCGCACGAGTGCTGTTTTCCATGGTGAATGGCGAGATGGTCCTGCTGCATGGTTTTGTGAAGAAGACGCAGAAGACGCCGCCGCAAGAAATCGAACTGGCCTTGCACCGCTGGAAGGAACTGGATTGATGGAACAGACGGGTAAAGCGCGGATCAGCGACGAAACATTCGATGAATTTCTCGACGGCGAGGGCTTGCTGGCGGCTTGCGAGGAAGACGCGATTAAGGAAATCATCGCCGACCAACTGCGCGCCGCGATGAAGGCACAAGGCTTGACCAAGACCGCGATGGCCGCGCGGATGCAGACCGACCGGCGGCAACTGGACCGGCTGCTTGATCCGACCAATCCGTCTGTTACCTTGGCAACATTGCGCCGGGCGGCTGCGGCTGTGGGGCGGACCTTGCGTGTGGAGTTGGGTTGATTGGCGGCGAAGAAGTGCCTCGACCGGATGCTGGAGATGGCGAGCGGGGCGATGGAGATGGGGGATCTGGGGACGCAGTCTTGATTTACATAACTGCTGCGGAAATCGCCCGCCAACATGGGATCGACCCAAAGCGCTATGGGCAGGCGCTGAGAGATGCAGCCTTTTCTTGGTATGTCTGGGGCACACCTTGGACTGTCGTTGTAGATTCGCCGCAGCATAATCAATTGATGGCAGTGATGGTGTTGTTGACTGGAAGAAACCAAAAGCAACCCTTGAAGGCAGCGATCATCAAAGTTCGCTCAGGCCGCGCTGCAAGTGACGAATCCTATATTCTCGATCTGTGCGATGAGGTGATTGGTGTGCGCTCAGTCCGCCAGCACAGATTCGATTTTTTGCTGGGCGACCCCGGATTCAACGGGAGAAGAAGAATGCTTCCGGTCGATGCTTGGTATCCGGACCAAGCGATTGTGATCGAATATCGGGAACGTCAGCATTCAGAGAAGGTGGATTTTTTTGATCGCCGATCAACTGTCTCTGGGATGGGAAGGGGTGAACAGCGGAAGCGATACGACCAATTGCGTCGTGAAGTTCTGCCAGCACATGGAATCAATTTGATTGAGTTCGACTTTTTTTCATTCAAGCATCACGCCAATCGGAGATTGTTTCGCTGCGAAGAAGACCGCACTGTCATATCGGAACGGCTCAATCCCTACATCAACTGATTTACCACCATTCACACACCAACCCGCTCAAAACTCACCCGCAACCGTGTCCCCGTAGCCTTCGCTACTTTCGCCAGCGTCGTCGTCGAGGGCCGCGATTTGCCACCTTCCAGCCGGGCGATCACGCTCTGGGTGGTGCCCATGCGCTTCGCCAGTTCCTCCTGCGTCAGCCCGGCGTCGGCACGCGCCTTGATCAGCGCGGTGGCGAGGGCGAACTCCTCCTCCAGCGCGTCGTATTCGCGCACAAACTCCGGACTCTTGAACCACTGGTCGCTCAGCTTCGAAAGGGGGATGGTATTGGTCACGCCGGTTCCACCACTTGCAGACCCAGTTCCCGCGCGGCTTTTGCCATCGGGCGGTCCAGCGTCACCAGTGTCATAACCCGTGCCCTTGCTGCGGCGATGTGAATTGCATCGGGCAGCCGCAAGCCGAATTCGAAACGGCGGACAATGCGTCCACCCTCTGCGATATCGTGCGCTTCGGTGTCGATTGTTCGCGCACTGCCGACAAGCCATTCGTCGAAATAGCCGAGCCGTTCATCGGCATGTTCGGGCGACAACTCGTTCGCCCTGACGAGACGTGCAAACGCAGAGAAAATTTCGCCGTTGGCATATGCGCTTACAACAAGATCGTCGGGTTCGGCGGCTAGCCACGCGATCACTTTGGGCGTGAAGGGTTCCGTTCGCAGCAGCGGCACGAGCACGCTGGTATCGAGGTAGTGACTCAAACCTCGTCGTCCTCGTAAAGCCAGTCACGAAAATTGCCTGACGGGATTGGGAGAGGCGGCAGGCCTTTTAACCGCTCGCGCAGCCGCTCGGTCGCCGCGCGCACATCCTTTTTCGGTTTGGCGGCCTGATCTGGAACGATCCGGGCGGTCGCCTTGCCCCGGCGCGTGATCACGACCTCCTCGCCCGCCAGCGCTCGGTCGATTAGCGCGGAAAGGTTGTCTTTGGTGCGGGCGACGCTGTAGCTGGCCATCGGGCAGTTTCCTTATAGCCATGATAGTAAAATCATGGCCATTTCGTCAAGCTTAAACCCAACCTCACTCGCTCCGTACTTACTCCGCGGCCGGCGGCGCACTGCCCGACGCCGCCTCGGCCGGGACGTCCGGGGCATCCGGCACCGGTTCCGATGCCGCTGCGGACGGCTCGGCAGCGCCGGGCGATGCCTCCTTCCGCACCCGCACCGCTCCGCTCGGCTCAACCATCGGCGCCGGCGGGGGTTGGGACTTGACTGTATCGAGCGGCAGCATCGCGTCGCTCACCGAGCCGGGCAGCACTTCGCCGGCGGCGGTGGCCCCCCCGCTGTCGTCCGAT
>JANONQ010000448.1:0-2124 GCA_031420935.1 Novosphingobium sp.
GCCGGATTGGCGGCGAGCAGCTGGAAAGCGCGGGCCATGTCGATCACCCCGTCCCGCACCAGAGTGAATGTGAGCGGCAGCAAGGTTTCGGCGCCGGCCATGCCGGGCTCGGCATCGGCGAAAGGCAAGCGCTTGTCCTCCGGCCCGCGCGGATCGTGACCCGAGGCGATGACGTCGATGGTGCCGTCGGCCAGCGCAGCCAGCACCGCCCGACGGTCGCTTTCGGACCGCAGCGGCGGTGAGAGGCGCGCAAAGGTGCGAAAATCGCCTATCGCCAGGTCGGACAGCATGAAATGAGCCGGGGTCACTCCTGCGGTTACCGCCACGCCCCGCGCCTTGGCCGCGCGCACCAGCGCAAGCGCGCCGGCGGTTGTCACCTGGCGCAGATGCAGCCGCGCCCCGGCGATTTCGGTCAGCGCGATGTCGCGCGCCACCGCCAGCGCCTCGGCTTCGGCGGGGGCCGAGGGCAGCCCGAGCCGCGTCGCCATTTCGCCCGCCGTGGCGACCGCGCTGCCAGTCAGACCGGCATCTTCGCTATGGGCAACCACCACCAGCCCGAGCATGCCCGCATAGCGCAGCAGCCGCAGCATCGTTCCTGAATCGGCGATCCACGTCCGCCCGGTCGCCACCGCCCGTGCGCCAGCGTCGCGCATCATGGCAATTTCGGCGAGTTCAACGCCCTTCAGCCCCCGCGTCGCGGCAGCGAGCGGGTGGACCCAGAGGTCCGGCTTGCCCGACTGAGCGGCGTATCGCACGGTCGATGGATGATCGAGTACCGGCGCCTGATCCGGCATCAGCGCCGCCCGGGTGATCCCGCCAAAATGGAACGCCGGCTTATCGATGGCAAAAACCCCGAAGTCGATCAGGCCCGGCGCGATCAGCGCGCCTTTGGCATCGACCACCGTATCGCCGGGCAGCGCCGCAACATCGCCCAGCGCGGCAATCCGCCCGGCGTCACAGCGGATCGCGCCCTTTTGGGGCGTGCCTCCGGGCAGGACCAGCAGTCCGTTGGTGATCGTCAGCGGCGCGGGCGTGCTCATGCCCAGCCCTCGGCGGCGCGCTGCTTGCGGGTCAGCACATCGAGGCAGGCCATGCGGATGGCGACGCCCATTTCAACCTGGCGGGTGATCGCCGAGCGTCCGGCAAGATCGGCAACGTCGCTGTCGATCTCCACCCCGCGGTTCATCGGGCCGGGGTGCATCACCAGCGCATCGGGCCTGGCCTTGGTCAGCCTCTCGAGCGTCAGCCCATAAAGGTGGCGGAACTCGCGCGGGGACGGGACGAACTGCCCTTCCATGCGCTCCTGCTGCAGGCGCAGCATCATCACCACGTCGGCTCCGGCCAGCGCCGCGTCGAAATCGTGGAACGGGGTGACTTGCATCGCCTCGATCCCTTCGGGCATCAGCGCCGGCGGCGCACAGACGCGCACTTCGGCGCCGAGCGCGGTCAGGCACAGCATGTTCGAACGCGCCACCCGGCTGTGCAGGATGTCGCCGCAGATGGTTACCGTCAGCCCGGCGATCTCGCTGCGGGCGCGGTCCCGGAAGGCGCGGCGGATGGTCAGCGCGTCGAGCAGCGCCTGGGTCGGGTGTTCGTGGCTTCCGTCGCCGGCATTGATCACCGGGCAGTCGACTTTGCCAGCAATGAGCTGGACCGCGCCGGAGCTGGCATGGCGGATGACAATGGCGTCAGCGCGCATGGCGTTGAGCGTCACCGCCGTATCGATCAGCGTTTCACCTTTTTTCACCGAGGATTGCGCTGCGTTCATGTTGACCACGTCCGCGCCCAGCCGTTTGCCGGCGATCTCGAACGACAGGCGCGTGCGGGTCGAATTCTCGAAAAAGGCATTGATTATGGTAAGGCCGGCGAGCCGGTTGTCGCGCTTTTGCGGCTGGCGGTTAAGCTCGACCCATTGTTCCGCCTCATCAAGCAGTAGCAGGACTTCATGCGGGGCGAGGCCGGCAATTCCCAGCAGGCCGCGGTGCGGAAAGGCGGCAGCGCCGGCAGGATAGCGTCCCGCCAGATCCTTGGCCGGGGTCGGTTGCGTCGGCGATGTCATTGAAGCCAGCGCCTTAACCGCGAGCATGCCTTCACTCAAGCCACTTTGCCAAACTGTCCACTGCG
>JANONQ010000449.1:0-5245 GCA_031420935.1 Novosphingobium sp.
GCCTGGTGCCGGCCTTTTTTGCCCGCCAGCTTGAGGCTCGGGCATTCAGACTTTTGCCAGCGGTCCGATCTGCCTCCGCCAGCGGGCTGAGCGAGTGGCTGTCAAACAACGTCACATAACTGTCATGACTCCGTCGCCCGATTGAAACATCGGCTGCGTAATGGCGCGTTCATGGCGGGGCAAATCGTCACGCCAGCCATAGCCAACCGATAGGGGCATGAATGAAACGCGCGACCAAGTTCGTCCTGGCGCTTGCCGCCGCCAGCACCATTGCCGCTCCGGCCTATGGCCAGATGCGGCGCAACATACGGATCGTCGGATCCTCCACCGTCTACCCGTTCGCGAAGGCGGTGGCCGAACGCTACAGCCGCGCCAATCCGAACATACCCGCGCCTATCGTCGAATCGACCGGAACCGGTGCCGGCATGAAGCTGTTCTGCGCGGGCGTCGGCGCCACCCACCCGGACATCGCCAATGCCTCACGGCGGATGAAGCTTTCCGAATTCCGCAGCTGCGCGGCCAATGGCGTGTCGCAGATCACAGAAATCCAGATCGGCCTCGACGGCCTTGCGGTGGCGACCGCGAAGTCAACAGGCCTGTCAAACGTCACCGTCCAGGAGCTGTATTACGCTCTCGCCAAGACGCCGTTCGGCAAGCCGAACAGGACCAAGACCTGGAAAGATGTCAACGCCAAGTATCCCGCCATCCCGATCAAGATCTACGGCCCACCCTCGACATCGGGCACCCGCTCATCGGTCGAAGACCTGCTGATGGAGCCTGGCTGCGCGACTAGCCCCGCCATGGCGGCGATGAAGAAGCCAAACGAAGCGCGCTACAACGCCATCTGCAAAACCGTGCGCGATGACGGTGCCTATGTGGACTCGGGCGAGAACGACAACCTCATCGTCCAGAAACTTGCCGGCAATCCCAACACCGTGGGCCTTTTCGGCTACTCCTTCCTCGAGGAGAACCCCGACAAGCTCAAGGGCATTTCGATAAACGGCGTGGCACCGACCTATGAGACCATCGCCAGCTTCCGCTATCCGGGTGCGCGGGCGATGTTCATCTATGTCAAGAACGCGCACCTGAACGCTGTTCCCGGCATCCGGGCCTTTGCCGCCGAATTTGTCCGCGAAACGACATTCGGCCCGAACGGTTATCTCAAGCAGGCCGGAATGATTGCCCTTAGCGACGCCATCCGCCTGCGCAGCCAGCGCTTCGCCACCAGCATGACGCCGATGACTTCGGCCGGCCTTAAGTGAGAATCTCGAACATGAAACAGAACATCGCTCGCCGTACGGCCTGGCTTTTCATGGCCAGCGTCAGCGCCCTCGCCCTTTCGCCGATGGCCCATGCGCAATCGGCCGAGAAAGAAGCCGAACCGCCCGCCGACGCACCCTCGCCCGACGATCCTTCGGTCCTGACGGTTGGCCAGGAAGAGGCCAGCCGCTCGGCCTCCGATTCGCGGACTGCGGTGCTCGAAGCGCAGATCGCCGGTCTCCAGGCGCAGCTCGATGCACTCAAGGTGCAGGTGACCAAGGCCGCGCCCCAGTGGAAGGGCGCGCCGCTGCTCGAAGACAAGGACGAGGGCTGGAGCTTCAAGGTCCGCGGACGGCTGATGCTCGATGCCGCTTATGCCGGCAAGCCCGACAATTTCGTCGCCAACCGCAACCTCGGTTTCAACGCCCGCGTCCGCCGCGCCCGCATCGGCGTCGAAGGCGCCATTCCGGGCGGCTTCGGCTACAAGGCGGAAGTCGATTATGCCAATAGCGTGATCGGGTTCGGCGACGTCGTCCTCACCTACGCCCCGACCAACAAGCCGTTCTCCTTCACCCTGGGCAACCACGAATCGTTCAATGGCATGGAGCAGCAGACGAGTTCGCGCTGGTCGAGCTTTATCGAGCGGGCGCAGGTCAACGACGCCTTTGTCAACACCCGCAGGCTGGGATTGTCCGCCGGGTACAAGTCGGCAGACAATCTATTCCGCATCGACGCGGGCGTTTTCGCCGCGCATACCATCGATGCTTCGATCGACAGCAAGGGCTGGATCGGCGCCGCGCGGATGAGCTACAACCCGTTTGTCGGCAACGGCTTCATCCACTTGGGCGCAAACTATCAGCACCGCCAGTTCCAGGCCAATAATAATGGCGTGGCGTCCGTCGCAGCCGGTGCGCCGTCGACCAACCAGTTCGCCCGCTACCGGGCGCGCCCGTTTCTGCAAACGACCGACCAGCGCTTTGTCGATACCGGCAACATCGCCGCGCATGGCGACGACATCTTCGGAGTTGAAGCTTACGGCGTGTTCAAATCGCTGCACCTTGGCGGCGAGGGGCAAATGCTGAAGGTGCGCACCTACCGGCCGGGCGCCATCGCCACCGGATTGGATGCCTTCGCAACCTCGGGAACGCCTCCACTTCCAAACGGTGTTACGCCGTTCGAAAACCCGACATTCTGGGGTGGCCATTTCGAAGTCGGTTACTTCCTCACCGGCGAAACTCGTGGCTACAAGAACGGGCTGTGGGACCGCACCAAGGTACTAAATCCGGTCGGTAAGGGCGGCATGGGTGCATTTCAACTGATCGGCCGGTTCGATTACCTCGATCTCAACGATGCAAAGCTGATCAATGCGCCAACGAACAATTTCGCGACCGGCGCGACATCGCTTGCGTCGATTACATCACGCGAGGCCCGCGGAGGCACCCAAATGGGCTTCCTGGCCGGACTGACCTGGATCCCGACCGACTATGTCCGTTTCCTGCTGAACTACATCCATACCGAAGTTAAGGGCGGACCCTTCGCCGCCACTGCAAACCCGACTTCAACGGCGCCAATCAACGAACGCAAGTATTCGACCGATTCATTCGCGGTGCGCGCCCAGATCGATTTCTGATCGATAAATATGCCCTGCCGGCCACCTTCTCCAGCGTGAACGGAGAGGTGGCCGGCAGCCATTGCACGGCGCGGTTGAGTTTCCGCGGCAGCGAGGCGCAACGCAAGCCCCGCTTCTACAGCAGCACGCCAGCCAGTTCGCGCCACGCCTTGCGCGCGCCTTCGATGCCAGCGCCGGTGATTGCCTGGATGCAGACATGATCGGCCCCGGCATCATGGTGCGCTTTCACCCGCTCGGCAATCTGGGCGGCGCTGCCCCAGGCGAAAATGCCGTCGACCAACCGGTCGCTGACCGTGGCGATGTCCTCCTCGGAATAACCGAGGCGGCGCCAGCTGTTGGTGTAGTTCGGCAGCGTCAAGTACATTGCCAGCGCCTCGCGCACGAGAGCGCGGGCTTTGGCGGGGTCGCTCTCCAGCACCACGCCCTGTTCGGGCGCCAGCACCTTGCCAGGCCCAAGAATGCCGCGCGATTCTGCCGTATGGCCGGGATCGACCAGATAGGGATGCGCGCCGCCGGTGCGCTTGCCTGCCAGTGCCATCATTTTCGGGCCGAGCGCGGCAACGCACATCGCGTCCTCGGGCAGACCGGCGGCTTCGGCCTGATCAATCCATGAGCGCACCTTGGCGACCGGCTTCATCCAGCCCTCGCCGATGATGGGTGCGTGGCTCACGCCAATCCCCAACCAGACCCGCGCCTGCCGGTCGGCCGACTGCCCCTTCCACCAGGCCGCGACATCGGAGGCTTCCTGCTTCCAGATGTTGATGATGCCAGTGGCGATGACGATCCGCCGGGTCGCCGACAGCAGCCGGTCGACATCGCTCAGCACCGCATCGTCGATCCCGCCAGGGATCCACAACGCACCGTAGCCCAGCTCGTCGAGTTCAGCGGCGGCCTCGTCAATTGCGGCGGCATCGCCGAAGCGCAATTCCATCGACCAAACGCCAACGCGTCCGATTTGCGGTGTCATATTTTGCTCCCTAGTGGTTATCCTGTTCCGCACTCTAGGTGCCCCGGCGCTAAGGCGGCAAGCACCTTTCGCCCGGACGGTGCTGGAAGGCCCAGCCACTCCTCGCTGATGCAAGGCCAAACCGCTTACAGCCAGCCGATCCGCCGGAAGCGCAGCCACAGGCCCAGGCAGGTCAGGCCGATCCCCGAGACCACCACGAAGTAGCCGTAGCGCCACTCAAGCTCCGGCATGAATTTGAAGTTCATCCCGTAGATCCCGGCAATCGCCGTCGGCACCGCAAGGATCGCGGCCCAGGCGGCGAGCTGCCGGGTCATGGTGCCCTGGCGGTGCTGTTCGAGAAAGCTCGACGTCTCGACAATGCTGGCAAGCGTCTCCTTCAACGCCCGCATCCGCGCCAGCGCTCGCCGGACATGATCGAGCACGTCGCGGAACCAGATCTGGGCCGAGAGATCGACCGCAGGCAGGCTGGTAGTGGCGAGCCGCTCGCAGACTTCCTCCATCGGCCCGATAATCCGTTCGAACCGGCGCAACTGCCGGCGCAGGCGGAAAATTCGGCGGATGGTCGAAGGCTCCGGGAAGAATTCAATCGCGCGCTCCTCCATCGCCTGGACCGCAGTCTCCAGCCGGTCCATGATCGGCTGATAACCATCGACGATGAAATCAAGAATGGCGTGGGCGACGAAGTCCGCCCCTTCGGCCAACCGTTCGGAATTAAGCTCCAGCCGCTCGCGCAGTTTGGCGTGCGCCCTGCCCGAGCCAAAGCGCACGGTGACGATGAAGTCGGTCCCGAGAAAAATCGCCGTCTGGCCATAGGCAATGGTTTCGCCTTCCTCGATCGCGGCGGTGCGGGCGACAATGAACAGATGCTTGCCGAATGATTGGACCTTGGGCATCTGCTGCGGGCTTAACGCATCCTCGACCGCCAGCGGATGCAGGCCGAACTGGACGCGGATCAGCTCCATTTCCGCTGGCGATGGTTCGGCAAGACCGACCCAGTCGAAGCTGTGCGGCGGCTGCTCGCCGCGCGGCGCGCCGTCGATGGCGATGGCATGTTCGGAAGAAGCGCCGGCGGTATAGCGGCGAGCGGCAATGACAGGCATGGCGGGCTTGTGGCAAAACCGGGCGCAACTGGCAATCCGCCGCCGGATTGATTATTAGGTTTGCGGAATTACCGGCGCCAACCGCTTCCCCTTTGCCCATTCCCCTCTATGTCCTAACCCAGCGCCATGCCCGATTCTTCGAACAACCCCGGTCGCGTCTACACCGCCGCCCTGATCGTTATCGGCGACGAGATTCTCTCGGGCCGCACGCATGACAGGAACATCGCCCAGATCGCCAGCTGGCTCGGTGTTCAGGGCATTCGGCTTAAGGAAGTTCGCGTTGTCGGC
>JANONQ010000450.1:0-5844 GCA_031420935.1 Novosphingobium sp.
GCGGTGCCGAAACCGGGCAGCCAATAGCCGAACAGGGCAATTCCCATCGGCATGCGTGCGTCCTGCAGACCGCGAAGGGCCCCTGCGGCGACCGCCTGAATGCCGTCGAACAGCTGGAACGCCGCCGCGACTGCCAGATACTGGACCGCGAAGGCAACCATGGCGGCGTTGCCGGGCGAGCGCGTATCGACATAGATCGACAGCACCAGCCGCGGGGCCAACAGCATCACGCCCGCGCCGATCATCTGGAACAGCAGGCAACTGGCTACTGCCGCCCAGCCCGCTCGGCCAATCGCTGCCACGTCACCCGCGCCGAAAAAATATCCGACCCGGATTGTCGCCGCCTGGGCGATGCCGAACGGAATCTGGAAAAATAAAAGGGCAACCTGCAGGGCAATGGCATGGGCGGCAAGCTCAGCCGGGCCGATGCGGCCCATAAGAAAGGCGGCGCTGCCGAAAAAGCCGCCCTCGGCCACCGCGATCATCGCGATCGGCGTGCCGAGGCGCAGGATCTCGCGCAGGCGCACCCATTCCGGCCGCCACCAGCGGCCAAAGATGTGGTAGCGCCGGAGCCGCCTGTCGCGCTGGATGGCAAGGCCATAGGCGGCGAGCGTGACGATGGCTGTGAAGATGGTCGACAGCGCCGAGCCCGTGAGGCCGAGCGCCGGCGCGCCAAGATTGCCGAACACCAGCACCCAGTTGCCCAGAGCGTTGACGCCAATGGCGAGCGCGGAAATGGCGGTGGCGAATATCGGACGGCCGACCGCCGACACCAGCGTCCGCAGCACGTTGGCGGCAATCATCGGGATCAGGCTGAATGACAGCACCATGATGAAGCTGCCGGCAAGAGCGGAAACACGCGCGTCCTGACCGGTCGCCCGCATCAGCGGCTCGGCCAGGAGACACAGGCCCATGCCAGCCAGTCCGGTTGCGACCGCGAGCCAGAGCGCCATGCGCACACTGCGCCGCACTTCGCGCACCGCATGACGCCCGCGTCCCAGTTCGGCGGCAATCAACGGCGCGACGGCACCCGTGAGCGCCGAGAAGGTCCAGACAATCAGCCCAAAAAGCGAAGTCGCGAGGCTCGCCGCCGCCAGTGCCTCCTGCCCCAGCCGCGCAACAAAGATCACGTCCACCGCATAGACGGCCATCTGCAGGATATTGGCCAGCGCCAGCGGCGTCGCCAGTCGCAGCGTCGCACTGAATTCGGTGCGCCAGGGAGTGAGGGGAACGGGGTTCGGCATAAAGCCGGGCCGGATAGCATTGACTTGGCGTGCATACCAACTAGCCCTTGCCGGGCAAGCGGACGGTGCCGGAAACCATGGCGATGAAATCGAGAGTTATCCTATCCGCGGCGGGCAGCGACCGGCCTGGCCTGACGCGGGCGCTGGCCGAGGCGGTGCTGGCGGCCGGCGGCAACTGGCTGGAGAGCCATCTCAGCCGGCTTGGCGGCAAATATGTCGGCTCGGTGCTGGTCGAGATCGACGCCGAAGAGCTTCCCGGATTCGAGCAGGCGATCCGGGGCGTGGATGCGGTGGGCCTTCAGGTTGCGCTGGTCCCGGCCGGTGATGAGCCGCAGTCTGGCGGGGCGATGCTGTCGCTCGAACTGGTCGGGCAGGATCGGCCGGGCATCGTTCGCGAGGTTACCGGTGTACTCGCCGGGCTGGACGTCAATATCGAGGATTTCGTCACCCGCACCGAAAACGGCGCCTGGTCGGGGGAACGTCTGTTCCGCGCCAATGCCCGGCTCAGCATTCCCGCAGGCGTGACATCCGACGAAGTGCAGACTGCGCTGGAGGCGATCTCGGGCGAAATCATGGTCGATTTCAGCTTCACCGCGCCGGTGAACTAGCCGCGCTGCCGGCGGTCAGGGGACGAAGTTGCGTTGATGAACTCCGTTGATCTGCGAGCTCGCCAGGCTCACCCAAGCGCAGCCATCAGGTCGTCCACCAAGTCGGTTCGCTCCCAAGGGAAAAAATCTCCTTCAGGCATGCGGCCGAAATGCCCGTAGGCAGCCGACTTGCGGTAGATCGGCTTGTTGAGCCCGAGATGCGTCCGGATTGCGCGGGGGGTGAGGCCGCCGAGTTTGCCGATTTTCATGATCGCCGCTTCGATCGCATCGTCGCCGACTTTCCCGGTTTCATGCGTATCGACGTAGAGTGACAGCGGCTTCGATACGCCGATGGCATAGGCCAGCTGAATGGTGCAGCGCGTGGCCAGGCCGGCGGCGACGATGTTTTTCGCCAGATACCGCGCGACGTAGGCTGCCGAGCGATCGACCTTGGTCGGGTCCTTTCCGCTGAACGCACCGCCGCCATGAGGGGCCGCGCCGCCATAGGTGTCGACAATGATCTTACGGCCAGTAAGCCCGGCATCGCCGTCCGGCCCGCCGATCTCGAAGCTGCCCGTCGGGTTGATGTGATATTCGGTTTCGCGCAGCAGCACCGGCGGCAGGATCTGCGCGACCACGCGTTTCACGTAAGCGTGAAGTTCGGCTTCCTTTTCGCCCTCGTCATAGCCAGCTTTGTGCTGGGTCGAGACAACGATGGCCGTAGCGGCAACCGGCAGGCTTCCCTGATAGCGCAGCGTCACCTGGCTTTTGGCGTCGGGTTGAAGGAACGGCGCCGCACCGGAGTGGCGATCCGCCGCCATGCGCTCGAGGATTTTGTGGCTGTAATATAGCGTCGCGGGCATCAGGTCCGGTGTTTCGTCGGTGGCGTAGCCGAACATGATCCCCTGATCGCCGGCGCCTTCGTCCTTGTTGCTGCTGGCGTCGACGCCCTGCGCGATGTCGGCGGACTGGCCGTGAAGATTGTTGAGCAAGGTCAGCGTTTCCCAGTGGAATCCGGCTTGCTCGTAGCCGATCTCCTTCACGGTCTGGCGAACCACGCGCTCGATCTCTTCCTTCGCCCCGAGGGCCCAGACGCCGTTTTCATAAACTCCCTTGCAGCGGATTTCGCCAGCCAGAACCACGAGTTGGGTGGTTGTCAGCGTTTCGCAGGCGATGCGCGCTTCAGGGTCCTTGGACAAGAACAAGTCGACAATGGCGTCGCTGATCTGATCCGAGACCTTATCGGGGTGTCCCTCGGAAACGCTTTCTGAAGTGAAAAGGTATTCGCTGCGCATGGGCCCACTCATATAAAGAAAGCTTTATGTGATGTGCGCTTTAGCCCCCGCGGCGACGCATGGCAACAAGGCTGAGGACAAGCAAAACTACCGCCCAGGCAAGCGGCAGAAGATTTCCGAGCCGGGCGAACGGGGTTGGCGTATGGGCCGGGGGAATCGTCCCGTCGAGCCGCGAGGCGGTGTGGTGCCCGATATGCTGGCGGACAATCCCGTCGGCATCGATGACGGCGCTGATCCCGGTGGTGGTCGAGCGCAGCACCGGCAGCCCCTCCTCGATTGCCCGCATTCGCGCCTGCGCCAGATGCTGCGGCGGTCCCCAACTGCCGAACCAACCGTCGTTCGATGGGTTGAAGATGTAGTCGGGGCGGCGATTGGGATCCACCACCTGGCCGGAAAACACGATCTCGTAGCAGATCTGCATCCCCGCCTTTCCCCACGGCCCCAGATCGAGCGTGCGCGGGCCGGGGCCGGGCCAGAAGTCGAGCATTCCCGGCACCAGCCGCGACAGGCCGAGTGGTTCGAGGAGCGGGCGCAGCGGCAGATATTCGCCATAGGGCACCAGATGCGCCTTGGCGTAACCGCCGCGAATCCGCCCCTCGGTATCGATCGCGGTAATCGCATTGCGTGCGGCGACCACAGTGCCGCCACGCATTTCGAGATCGACCGCGCCGGTGAGCAACAGGCTGCCCGGACCGATCACCCGGCCAATCCGCTGGCGCGCTAGGCCCGGATCGCCGGCATAGGTCGAGTCGGAATAAACCCGCGAGGGATAGCCGCCTCGCAGATAATCGGGGATGCCGGATTCAGGCCACAGAACTAACCGCCGGGCGGCGGGTATTGTTGCCCGGGAAAGCCATGCGGTTTTGACGAACTGGCTCTCCCAATGGGTGGGATCGTCGAGCACTTCCTGCCGGACATCGGGCTGAACGAGGGTGAAAGGCAGGCCGCCAGCAGTCTCGCTATCCCGCACCGCTCCGGGCTGGAGCAGCAGCAGGACTGGCGCGAGGACCAGCAAAGCGGTACACCAGTCCGGTTTGGCCCGCCGTAGCGCCACCAGCCAGCCGCCAGCGAGGAGAACTATCACCCCGGAAAGGGCGTAGGTGCCTAGCCAACCCGCAATTCCGGCCAGCCCCGGCCGCTCGAACGGTCCCAGCGCGGCCATCGCCAGCGGGTTCCAGGCAAAACCGGTGAATACCCAGCTTCTAAGCCACTCAGTTACGATCCAGCTGGCGGCGAAGGCGAAGATGAGTGCCAGCCGCCGCTCGCCATTGTTGCGCCGCGTGAGATGCCACGCGCCCAGCGCCGCCAGCGCCGGATAGACCGCAAGGTACAGCGATAGCACCACCACCGCGATCCACCCCAGCCAGGCCGGCATGTTCGCCTGATAGGTGAAGGCGGTGGCGATCCAGTTGTTGCCGAGGCTGAAATGGCCGGCACCGAATAGCCAGCCGAGCAGCGCCGCCTGCTTCCAGCTTCCCGCGCGCGCAATCAGCTCGATCAGCCCGGCCACCGCCAGCAGCGTCAGCGGCCACAGCGCCAGCGGCTCGAAGCCGCAAGCCGCCAGCGCGCCGAGCGCCAGCGCGCACCAGCGGGGATGCACAGCGAGGCGGGAGAGGAAATTCTTGAAAGCGGCCATCCGCACGGCTTCTGGCGGGAAGGCGGGCGAGGTGCAATCCCCCTCCCGCTTCTAGCTGGTCAACGGTGCGGTCGAGAATGCCAGCGGTGCCGACAGGGCCGAGCCAGTGAATCCCCCGGCGCAGGAAATTCCTGACGACATGCCCATTCGCTCCCTTTCGGTTCCGCGCCGATCTGCCATAAGCCCGGCGTGATCGCCATGACCTCTCCTCTCGATACCCTCCACGCCACCTTCGGTTTCAGCAGCTTTCGCGGCGTGCAGGCCGATGTGGTGGAGCGCGTGCTCGCCGGGCGCTCGACGCTGGCGGTGATGCCGACCGGGGCGGGAAAGTCGCTGACCTATCAGCTGCCGGCGGTGATGCAGCAGGGCACCTGTCTGGTCATTTCCCCGCTGATCGCGCTGATGCACGACCAGCTGCGCGGGGCCCAGGCCAACGGCATCCGGGCGGCGTCGCTGACCAGCGCCGACACGGATCGGGAGGCGACCATCGCGCGCTTTCGCGGCGGGGAGCTTGACTTGCTTTATGTCGCGCCCGAGCGGGCTTCGCAGGGGCATTTTCGCGCGCTTCTGGCAGAGGCCCCGGCCCATGCTCCAATCAATCTGTTCGCTATCGACGAGGCGCATTGCGTCTCGGAATGGGGGCATGACTTCCGCCCCGATTACCGGGCGCTCAGGCCGCTGATGGACGCCTTTCCGCATGTCCCGCGCCTTGCCCTCACCGCCACCGCCGATGCGCATACCAGGGCCGACATCCTCGCCCAGCTCGGCATCCCCGACGACGGGTTGATCATCGCGGGCTTCGACCGGCCCAATATCCGCTACGCCATCCGCCACCGCGACAATGCACTGCGCCAGCTGCGCGTGCTGCTCGGCGAACAGCCAGGGCCGGGGATCGTCTATGCGCCGACCCGCCGCAAGGTCGAGGAACTGGCAGCGAAACTCTCCGCCACCGGCCGCCCGGTGCTGCCCTATCACGCCGGGCTGGACCCGCAGACCCGCGCTGCCAACCAGGCCGCTTTCGTGGCGTCGGAAGACATGGTGATGGTCGCCACCGTCGCCTTCGGCATGGGCATCGACAAGCC
>JANONQ010000451.1:0-2831 GCA_031420935.1 Novosphingobium sp.
ATGGTCGTGCTCCACTACACCGGCATGCCGACAGCCGGTCAGGCGCTGGCGCGGATGCGCGACGCCGCCGCCAAGGTCTCGGCGCATTACATGATCGACGAGGATGGCGCCGTCACCCGGCTGGTGGCCGAAGAGAAGCGCGCCTGGCACGCCGGCCGCTCGTTCTGGCGGGGCATCGCCGATATCAACTCGGCGAGCGTCGGCATAGAACTGGTCAACCCGGGGCATGAATGGGGATACCGGGAATTCCCCGAAGCCCAGATGGAAGCCCTGATCCCGCTGCTCGCCGCAATCCTCAAACGCCATGATATTCCGCGGGCAAATGTTGTCGGCCATTCCGACGTTGCCCCGGCCCGCAAAGACGATCCCGGCGAGCTGTTCGATTGGCAGCTGCTGGCCCGCTACCACCTCGCCCTTCCGCGTCCCGCCCTGCAGATACCTTCGCCCTATGCCAATGACGGCGCCTTCTACCTGGCGCTTGAGCGCTTCGGCTATGACATTGCCGACGGCTTCGCGGCGGTGCGCGCGTTTCAGCGCCGCTGGCGGCCTTCCTGCATCGACGGTGCCATTGACGGCGAGACTTCGGCAATTCTTTTCGCATTGCTCTTGGATCGCGATCAGGGACGCAGTAGGTAGGGCGGGCCGGGGGCGCCGGGCAGCCGCGTCCTTCGACAAGCTCAGGATGAGCGGGTCGGAGGCCGAGGAAAGTCCGGGCTCCACGAAACAAGGGTGGCGGGTAACGCCCGCCGGATCGGAGAATCATTTCCAGCAGGATTTGGGGCTTCGGTTTAGGGAAAGTGCCACAGAGAGCAGACCGCCGATGAGGTTTCGGCCTCAGGCAAGGGTGAAAGGGTGCGGTAAAAGCGCACCGCGGGGCCGGCAACGGTCCCGGCACGGCAAACCCCACCCGGAGCAAGACCGAATAGGGGCGGCATGTCCCGGCCAAGTCGAAAGACAAAGTCGGGACCGGCGTGTTTCGCGCTGGATCGCCCGGGTTGGTCGCTAGAGCCTTGCGGCAACGCAAGGCCGAGAGGAATGGCTGCCAGCGCTGCCGCGTCCCGCAGGGGATACGGGCGGCGTTACAGAACCCGGCTTACAGGCGCTCCCGGCATATCCACAGCCTGAATTTTTGGCTTACTACCGCCCCATCAACAGGACATAGGGATTGATCGGCGTCGCACCTTCCCACCATCTGCGTTCCGGAGTCGTCGCCATCACGGCAAAATGCAGATGCGGCCCTGCGGGATTGGCATTGCCGGTAGTGCCAACCGTTCCAAGCAGTGTTCCCGGCTTGACGGACACGCCTTCCGCGAGCGATGGCGCATAGCGATCCAGGTGCGCATAATAGTAAATCGTCCGGCGATTTGGCGAACGGACATAGACGGTGTTTCCGCCGGTTTCGGAATACATCAACCTTTCCACTCGGCCAGCCCCTGCCGCGATTACCGGCGTGCCAATGGGGGCCATGATATCGAGCGCCTCATGGCGACGCTCCTCTCCGCGCGCCTGTTCGAACGTGTCGGTCAGCTGTTCGCGGCGAACCCCCAGCACGGGAATGGCCAGACGCGCGGGGCCGTAAAGGGCTGGGTCCGCAACTGCAGCGGGTTGGTTCCGGCGGTCGGACCGGAAATTCGCCGCGCCGCGCAGGGACAAGTCCCGGAGCGCCGCCGGAGCCTGGGCATTCTTCCATTGGGGATCCAGCACCAGCCAGGCTGCGGAAACGACTGTCGCTGTCAGCGCCAACGTCAAAAGACATCCGCGCCGGCCAAACACCTCAGGCCTCGAACAGCACCTGGGTCTTTGGCGACACCATCTGTGCGAGACGGGCGACATCCCAGTTTGTCAGCCGGACGCAGCCGTGGCTTTCGGCGCGTCCGATGGTTTCAGGCTTAGGCGTTCCGTGAATACCGTAGTGCTCCTTGGTGAGATCGATCCAGGCAACGCCAACCGGGTTGTTCGGTCCGGACGGCAGTTGCTCCTTGGTTTCGCTGTCGGCCACATCCCAGAACAGTTCCGGATTGTAAGCGAATGTCGGGTTGCGTGCGACGCCGGTGATCTTCCATTGGCCCAGCGGCAGCGGATCGTTGGCCGAACCCATCGTTGCGGTGAACATGCCGATCAGCTTGTCGGAGGAGTCGAAGGCCTTGAGCGTACCCTTCGATTTGCTGACGACGATCTTCGCCGCAGGCGGCTGCTTGCTGCCGACACCGAGCATGGCCAGCGTGTCGAGCCATTTGGCATCCTTTACCGAAGCCGGCTCGATTTGATCGCCGCCGATGTTAGGCACCCTGATCTGCTGGCCCGCGCTGAAGCGGGAGGGCAGGGGAGAGCCGGGAGCCGGGGACGAAGCTGCGGGCGAGGCCGTAGCACCAGTCGATCCGCTGGCCATCGCCGGTACCCCGCCGGTCAGTTCCGGATTGAGTTCGGCCAGTGTAGCCACCGTTGTGTGGAAGCGCTCAGCGAGCTTTTCGTCCAGCGTTTCATAGCCGAGCGCCGGCAATTTGGCCTGATCGGCCGGCTCCTTTGGCAGCTTGGCGAACGGGCCGGCGGCAAAGTCGGCTGGAATGGTGACCACGCGCGTTGCCGGTATATTGTTCCAGCGCGCCAGTCCCTGGCTGGTGGCGGGATCGAGCTTGCCGGTAACCGGCAGGCCGTTGGCTTCCTGGAACCCGCTGATCGCGTTGCGCGTCGACAGGCCATCCCGGCCATCGACCACGCCCGGGGTGAAACCCAGCCGGTCGAGCACCACCTGCGCCTGCATCAGCGGGCGCGGCTTGTCGTCGGCCAGGGCGGGATCGAGCGCTTGTCCCGCCGCGGGATCGTGGGCCGCA
>JANONQ010000452.1:0-3925 GCA_031420935.1 Novosphingobium sp.
GCTCGACCCTGGTTTGTTCAAAGCCCGCCTGGCGGATCATGCCTTCGAATTCGCGCATCTTGGGGAAGCGCCGGATCGATTCGACCAGATAGCGATAGCTCTCCGCATCCCCGGCGATCGCCTGGCCCAGCCTGGGCACCAACCGGTTCGAATAGAGATCATAGGCTTCCTTGAAGCCGGGCCATTCGGTGGTCGAGAATTCGAGGCAGAAGAACCGGCCGCCGTACCTCAGCGCGCGGTGCGCCTCTGCCAGCGCTTCGTCGATATGGGTGACATTGCGGATGCCGAAGGCGATCGTATAGGCATCGAAGCTGCGGTCCGGCAGGCTCAGCGCCTCGGCGTTCTGGCGCGACCACACCAGGCTCCCCGAATCCTCGGCGATGCCGCGCCGGACCGCCCGCTCGATGCCGACATCGAGCATGTCCTGGTTGATGTCAGCCACCGTCACTTCGGCGCCTGCTTTGGCCAGGCGGAAGGCGATATCGCCGGTACCGCCCGCCATGTCGAGGATCGCCTCGCCCGGCTGCGGTTTGACCCGGCGCACGAAGCGGTCCTTCCACAGCCGGTGCATGCCGCCCGACATGGCGTCGTTCATGAGATCATATTTGCGCGCGACGCTGGAAAACACCGCGCCGACGCGGGCGGTCTTCTCCTCGGGGGAAACATCTTCGTAACCAAAGGATACAGGCTCGCTCATGGCCGCGCGCTTTAGGGGAGTTTCGGCGGGCCGCAAAGGCTGATAGCAGCGCGCGATGCCAGAATTACCCGAAGTCGAGACAACCGTGCGCGGATTGGCCCGCTATCTCGAAGGCGAGCGCATCGCCCGGGTGACGGTCAACCGTCCCGATCTGCGCCGCCCCTTCCCGCCGGACCTGGTCCAGGCGCTGACCGGGGCGCGGGTCACCACCCTAGCCCGGCGGGCAAAATACGGCCTGATCCATACCGATCGCGGCCAGACCATGATCTTCCATCTCGGCATGTCCGGCCGCTGGCGGATCGAGCCCGAGAGGCTGGAGAAACACGATCACCTGGTGCTGGAAACCGGTGCTGGCCACGTCCTGGCGCTCAACGATGCGCGCCGGTTCGGCTCGGTCGATCTGGTCGATACCGGCGCGCTGGACGCCTTCCCGGCCTTTGGCGCGCTCGGCCCCGAACCGCTGGGCGATGCGCTAACCCCCGCCCACCTTGTCCGCGCCTTTGCCGGACGCATCGCTCCGATCAAACCGCTGCTGCTCGACCAGCGCATTGTCGCGGGTCTCGGCAATATCTATGTCTGCGAAGCCCTGCACCGCGCCGGGATCAGGCCCGACAAGCCGGCCGGCCGGGTGCCGCGCCAGGCGGCTGCGCGGCTGGTGCCATCGATCAAGGCAGTGCTGAGCGAATCGATTGCGGCCGGCGGCTCGACCATCCGCGACTACGCCCAGCCCAGCGGCGAACTCGGCTATTTCGCGGCGTCCTGGCGGGTCTACGGGCGAGAAGGTCAGCCTTGCCCCTGCGGCGGAACGGTCGAGCGATTTGTCCAGGGCGGGCGCAGCACATTCTGGTGCCGGAAATGCCAGAGATGAGCGCAAAGCGGTCAGGTCGACATCGCTCGGTAAGCAAGGATCAGTGCGCCGACCCACAGCAGGGCGATCCCAGCCGCGGCGATATAGCTGATGGGCTTGCCCGCACGGTGCGCCGCCGCCGCCTCGCGAAATTCCGCCATCAGCGGCGCTGGTATCAGCCTCATTACCAGCCAGATCCCCGCTGGGACGATGATCAGATCGTCGAGATATCCCAGCACTGGAATGAAGTCTGGAATCAGGTCGATCGGACTGAGCGCGTAGGCCGCGACACATGCAGCCAGGGCCTTGGCGTGCCAGGCAACGCGCGGGTCGCGCGCGGCGATCCATAGCGCCACCACGTCCCGCTTCAGCCTGCCCGCCCAGGCTCTGAGGGATGCCAGCGCGGTCATCGAGCGAATGCTTTCCTGCGGCCCGCCGCAAGCCCGTCTTGGCCCGAATATTTCAGCTCGGCGATTGACATGGGGCCGCTCCGGTTGACGATTGCCCGATCCAAAGCTATGGGCCGCGCTTTCCTGCGGGCGAAAGCCTGCGGATTACCACTTTTTTCACGAAAAAACGAACGGCCGCCCGGCGGCCCGGCAAAGGAAGACCATGGCCAATACGCCACAAGCCCGCAAGCGCATCCGCCGCAACGATCGCCGCGCTGAGATAAACGGCAACCGGCTCAGCCGCATCCGCACGTTCGTCAAGCGGGTCGAAGCCGCGCTCGAAGGCGGCGACAAGACCGCAGCGGCTGATGCGCTCAAAGCGGCCCAGCCCGAACTGGCGCGCGGCGTCGCTCGCGGCGTCGTCCATAAGAACACCGCATCGCGCAAGCTGTCGCGGTTGACAAAGCGAGTCGCCGCCCTCTGATTCGCTGAATATCCGTTCAGCAACTAGCACGAAAACAGAACATGGCCGGGGGCAAGTCTCCCGGCCATTTTTTTGTCTGCTTGCCGGAACGACCGAAGCTGGATGTTCCCAAAGTGGTTGCTTGCTTAAAGGTTTGAATTTGCGCGATTCGGCGTGGACCTTCGGTTTATATATAGCTAATTCAGCTAGTTAACGAATGGCTGGGGAGATTGCGCAACATGCGCAGTGTCAAGCGCGTTTATTTCATTTTTTTTACGATTCCCGCCTTGCTCTCCTCCCCAAACGCTTCATACATCTCAGCAGCCCGCAGCAAGACTTGCCACGGGGATTTTAAGAAACAATTTTGCAAATTGCTTTCGATCCGGGGGGATCCGGAACTATATTTCGTGCCCGCATTTATTGCGAGACGAGAGTTTCGTGCGCGGTATAAGAGGGGTGGGAGCCGTGACAGTTTTAACAAATGGAGAAGGGCGCGTGTCCATTGCACCCGGAAAGCATGGCTGGAGCAGCAAACAGATGCCGGAAGACCACGAAGCGGTGAATCTCGCTGCCGACTGGGCGGATATCAGCCAGGGCCTGCGCAAGGATCTGGGGCATCAGCTGTATGGCCAATGGATTAAGCCGATCCAGCTCGGCACCTTCTGCAACGAGACCGGCACTCTCGATCTGTTCCTGCCCACAGATTTTTCCGCAAACTGGGTTGCCGACCGCTTTGCCGATCGGCTCTCGCTCGCCTGGAAGATCGCCCGGCCCGATGTCCGCAATGTACGCATATCGGTGCATCCGGGCCGGCGGCAGCTGCCGGAGCTCCGGCTCGGCACCGCGCATAGCGCGCGCCGCGCGGCGAACGATGGCGCCGGCGCGACCAAGGACGGCAGCATGTTGGAGATTGGCGGAGAGGAACTCGGCGGGCTCGGCCACGTCTCGATCGGCCTCGATCCTTCGTTGACCTTCACCAGTTTCGTCACCGGCACGTCCAATATTCTCGCCTCGAACGCGGCGCAGCGTATGGCGGCGCTGGACAAGCCGCAGTTCGCGCCGCTCTATCTCAAGGCCGCGACCGGACAGGGCAAGACCCACCTGCTCCACGCCATCGGCCACACCTATTTGGCTACCCACCCCCGCGCGCGCATCTTCTACTGCTCGGCCGAACGTTTCATGGTCGAATT
Organism: Novosphingobium sp.; assembly: GCA_031420935.1. Lineage (GTDB taxonomy): Bacteria > Pseudomonadota > Alphaproteobacteria > Sphingomonadales > Sphingomonadaceae > Novosphingobium. The sequence goes on from JANONQ010000452.1 coordinate 3,587, forward strand.
CGTCCAGGCGCTGCGGCAGAACCAGATGATCGAATTCAAGCAGCGCTTGCGCGGCTTCGATCTGCTTCTGGTCGACGATATCCAGTTTATCATCGGCAAAGCTTCGGCGCAGGAGGAACTGCTCTACACCATCGACGCGCTCTTGGCCGAGGGCAAGCGGCTGGTATTCGCCGCGGACCGCGCCCCCCAGGCGCTTGACGGGGTTGAGCAGCGCCTGCTGTCGCGCCTGTCGATGGGCCTGGTCGCTGACATCCAGCCCGCCGATATCGAGCTGCGCCGCTCGATCCTCGAATACCGCCTCGCCCGCTTCGCCCCGGCCGACGTCCCCGCCGACGTCAT
>JANONQ010000453.1:0-1608 GCA_031420935.1 Novosphingobium sp.
CTGACAGACGGCTGCGAACCTCGAGACGAGCTTTGGGGTCCAAGCCATTGATGTCACGTTCAATGTCGAAGATCGCGTCGATCCGCCTGACCGCCTCGAAAGCTACTGGCGAGATTTGATGGGCGGGTTTGCCGTGGCGCACATTGCCCGCGATATCGGCCAGTTCGAAGAATTTCCGCCGGGCGTGGGCCCAACACAGCGTACTCACCACCGGCCCCGGCTTGCGGTCTTGCCGGTAAAGATCGTTGTAACCGCCGTAGGCGTCAGCCTGCAGGATGCCCTGCCACCCGGCGAGATGCCGGTTGGGATGTTCCTTGCCCCGGTCGCGCGAGAAGTGGAACAGCGCGGCCGGAGGCGCAGCGCCGCCAAACGGGCGATCATCGCGCACATAGGTCCACAACCGGGCGGTCGTCGTGCCGCCCTTCGCCAGCAGCGGCACCCTGGTGTCATCGCCATGCAGCCGTTCGGCGGCCATGACATGGGCTTTGATCAGCGCATGGATCGGTTCGAGGGCGGCCGCGCAGGCGCCGACCTGATCGGCCAGGGTAGAAAGGCTGAGATCGACACCTTCACGGGCATAGCGTTCGGCCTGCCGGTTCAGCGGCTGGTGTTGTCCGAACTTCTCGAAGATCACCATGGCCAGCAGGTTCGGTCCGGCCCATCCGCGCGGCGTCGCGTGGAAGGGTGCCGGTGGCTGACTGATCTTCTCGCAATCGCGGCAGGTAAATTTCTCCCGGACGGTCTGGATCACCTTCCATTGGCGCGGGATCACCTCCAGCGTCTCCGTTACATCTTCGCCCATCTTCACGATGCGGGCCGAACCACAGCAGGTGCAAGCGGCGGGCGCTTCGATCACCACGCGCTCGCGCGGCAGATGTTCGGGGAAAGCCTTGCGGGACGGGCGGCGACGGTCGTTGGACGAAGTGTTGGTTGCCGTCGCGACGGCCTTCTCGGTCGTGATCTCGTCCTCGGTCGCGGTGGCCTCAAGTTCTTCCAGCTGCAACTCAAGCTGGTCGATCAGCCGGGCGCTGCGTTCGGATGATGCACCATATTGCTCGCGCTTCAGCTTGGCGATCTCCAGCTTCAATGCCGAGATCAACGCCTCCGAACTGGACACGACAGCCCGCACCTGCACCAGTTCGGCCTTGGTGGCCGCCAGTTCAGCACGCAGTCGGTCAAGCTCGGAAGGGATATCTGACATGGCAAACTTCTACCATGCAAGCTCATAAATGCCAATAAAAACAGGTGTTTTTCGGTAGTCATCCCGCCTTTGCAGGACGCTGCGTCCAGCGCGGATTGCGCCAGTCTATACCCTCCAGCAGGTATCCAAGTTGCGCCGCCGAGATCGCGACCGCCGCCCCGGTGCCGCTCGCAGGCCAGATGAACTTCCCCGCCTCCAGCCGCTTGATATAGAGCGACATGCCGACGCCGTCGTGCCAGAGAAGCTTGACCAGATCGCCCCGGCGGCCCCGGAAGCAGAATATCTCACCCGCATGCGGATCACGGCCCAACCCTTCCTGAACCGCAAGGGCGAGGCTGTTCATGCCCCGCCGCATATCCGTCACCCCGCCCGCGATCCAGACCTGCGCCCCAGCCGGAAACGCGATC
>JANONQ010000454.1:0-2715 GCA_031420935.1 Novosphingobium sp.
AGCATGAAGATATCGATCCTGGCGCGGCCCGCCACCGCATCGATCGCGGCCGAGCCGGTGTCGCCCGATGTCGCGCCGACAATCGTCAGGTTTTCTGTGCCCCGGCTGAGGAATTCCTCAAACAGCAGGCCGAGCAGTTGCAGCGCGACATCCTTGAACGCCAGCGTCGGCCCGTGGAACAGCTCCAGCAGCCAGTGCTGTTCGTCGAGCTGCTTGAGTGGTGTGACGGCGGCATGGGCGAAATGGCCGTAAGCGACAGTTGTGAGTTTACGCAGGCGCTCGGGCGTGAGGCTGTCGCCGACGAACGGCTGCATGACCCTTGCGGCAAGCTCGGCATAGGGCAGCCCGGCCATCGCGGCGATTTCACCCGCGGTAAAGCGCGGCCATTTGCGCGGCAGATACAAACCGCCGTCGGAGGCAAGGCCCGCCAGCGTCGCGCCGGCGAAGTCGAGCGCCGGGGCGCTCCCGCGAGTGCTGATGTATTCCATTGGCGGGCGGTTAGCCGGGTGCGATGCAGGTGGCAATCCTCCCCGGACCGGCAAGGATCAGGATTCCCGCAACCTCCGCCGCACTGCCAGAGCATAGATTACCAGCGCCGTCGCCGCGAACAGGAACCACTGGACCGCATACGACAAATGGTTGTTCGGAATGTCGCGCGGATCGGGCAGGGCGTTGGCGGTGAGGCCGGCACGCGGGGGGTCGATTATCAGCCGAGAGCCAAGCGCGCCGCCGGGCGCCACGAACCCGGAGACCTCGCCCCCCGTCCAGCGAACCGCCGCGGGATTGCGCGCCCAGCCCAGCACCACTTCAGCCGCGGCGCCATCGCTGCGCGCGCAGGGCGCGACATGGGCCCAGCCGGTCTCACCGCGATCGTTGCGGCCGGCCTTGGGAACACTGGTAACTTCGCCGCTGCAACTGAGGCTGCTATGCCGGTACAGCGCCCGCGCACGCTCGTCCGCCCCCTGCGGATAGGGCACGTCGGACGAAAGACCGCGTGCTGCGGCATAGCGCGTCAGCAGCGCCTCCTTCTGGTGCATCCGGTCAAGCTGCCAGAAGCCGAGGCGGATCATCACCGCGACCGCAGCGAGCACCACTATAGTCGGGAGCAATGGCAGGCGGCGTAGCATCAGTCCCTGATCTGCCCCTCGCCGGCCTTCCTTTGAAACTCCGCCGCCAGCAGCGCCGCCTTGCCCGCTCGCAGTCCCCAGATCACCGCCACCACCGTCAGCGGCACCCACAGCACGACATGCACCCAGAACGGCGGCTGCCAGCTAAGCTCAAGCCAGATGGCAAGGCCGGTTACAGCTGCGCCGACGATCAGCGTGATGAAGGCGGCGGGGCCGTCGCCGACATTGAAACGCGCAAAATCGAGGCCGCAGCTCCGGCAGCTAGGAGCGAATTTCGTTGGCCCATCGAACAGGCCGCGCGCGCCGCACATCGGGCACAAACCGAAAAGGGCAGCCGAAGCGATGCCCGGCTGCCCTTTCGTGTCAGGTGCGTCGCCGCTCATCAATGGACCGGGTAGCCCCACCCGCCCCAGACATAGATGGCAACGAACAGGAACAGCCAGACGACGTCGACGAAATGCCAGTACCACGCCGCTGCCTCGAAGCCGAAATGCTGGCGCGGGGTGAAGTCGCCGTTGTAGACGCGCTTCAGGCAGACGATCAGGAAGATCGTGCCGACAAGGACGTGAAAGCCGTGGAAGCCCGTCGCCATGTAGAAGGCGGAGCCATAGGTGTTCTCACCGAAGTTGAACGGCGCATGATAGTATTCATAGGCCTGGATCGAGGTGAATAGGATGCCCAGGATGATCGTCGCCCACAAGCCCTTCTTCAGCCCGTCGCGGTCGCCGTGGATCAGGCAATGATGCGCCCAGGTCACGGTAGTGCCGGAGCATAGCAGGATCAGCGTATTGAGTAGCGGCAAGTCGAAGGCATCCATGACCGCCTCGATCGCCTTGGGCGGCCATTGCCCGGCGACAACCTCGGTAGTGGTGGCGGGAAACAGCGAGAAGTCGAAGAAGGCCCAGAACCAGCCCACAAAGAACATCACCTCGGAGGCGATGAACAAGATCATGCCATAGCGCAGATGCAGCTGCACGACGGGGGTGTGGAAGCCCTCATGCGCTTCGTTGATGACATTGGTCCACCACTGGAAAAACGTCATCAGCACGCCGAATGCGCCCAGCAGAAGGACATATTTGCCCGCAGAGCCGAACGTGTCGCTGTGCATGGTCAAAACCCCGCCGCTGGTCAGCGTCAGGGCCGACACTGCGCCTAGGAACGGCCAGATGTCGGGCGGCAGAATATGGTAATCGTGGTTCTTGGTTCCGGACATGATCGTCTAGGTCCCTGTTTGCGATGTGCTGCGGCGTGGCCGCCTTGGGGTGAAAGGGTTGGTGTGAATGGTTGGCGGGCCTTAACCGGCTGTCCTGCCGGGGTCCAGAGGCTTCGCGCCGTCGTCCGCAACCGGGTGAAAAGTATAGCTCAGCGTTATCTGCTCGACGTCGGCGGTATCAGGATCGGTAAGGATTTTCGGATCGACGTAATAGATCACCGGCATGCGCACATCCTGTCCCGCCTGCAAGGTCTGCTGATTGAAGCAGAAGCACTGGATCTTGGTGAAATATTTCCCCGCTTGCTCGGGTGTGACGTTGAACGTGGCGGTGCCGGTCACGGCGCGGTCCGACAGGTTTCGTGCCCCGAAAAACGC
>JANONQ010000455.1:0-3981 GCA_031420935.1 Novosphingobium sp.
AGCGAAGCGCTCTCGGAGCGTCGGATTACATCGGTCCAGGATATCGCTGCCGCGGTGCCCGGCCTCAAGTTTGCCGAGAGCGGGACCAGCACTCCAATCTACACCTTGCGCGGCATCGGCTTCAACGAGGAAAGCCTCGGCGTCTATCCGTCGGTCAGCGTCTACACCGACGAAGTCCCGCTTCCTTTTCCCGTGCTGACCTTGCGGGCAGCCTTCGACCTTGACCGTATCGAGGCACTCAAGGGGCCTCAGGGTACGCTGTTCGGGCAGAACGCGACCGGCGGCGCGATCAACTATATCGCAGCCAAGCCGACGGATACGTTCAATTACGGCGCCGACATCAGCTATGGCCGGTTCAACGCTGTTAACGGCAACGCCTTCGTCAGCGCGCCGCTCGGCGACAATGCGGGCGTGCGCCTGGCGGTGTCGGCGGCGGACAGCGACGGCTGGCAGCGTAGTCTGACCCGACCGGATGATCGCAACGGTGCACAGAAGTACATTGCCGGCCGCCTTACCTTCACGCTCAACCCGACCCCTGCTTTGCGCCTGCGCGCCACCGTGACGGCCTGGCAGGACAAGAGCGAGCCTCAGGCAGCCCAGCTGATCGCGGTGCGCGCGCAGAATCGGAACGCGGTGCAGCCGGGTGTGCTGGCGTCGCCGTTCGGGACAAAGGACCCGCGTTCGGCCGACTGGACGACGACGGCTGATTATGTCGTATTCAAAGACCCTCTCAACGGCGATTTCAGTACCGTCGCCAAGAAGACGCCGTCGCTCGTTCCCCGCAGCAATCGCAAGTTCATCCAGGGTGCGCTGCGTGCCGACCTCGATCTCGGCGATGTGGCGACGCTCACCTCGATCACGTCCTATCTCGATTTTGACCAGAACCTTTTCAGCGACAAGGACGGAAGCGCGCAGGCGGTGGCCAACATCGGGCCGAGCTTTGCCCAGATCCGCTCGTTCAACCAGGAATTGCGCATCGCCAACGCAGGGGCGGGGCCGTTCCGGTGGGTTGTTGGCGGCAACTACGAAAACAGCCGGACGTTTGAAGACCAGACTCTGACCTTTGCCAACGGTTCGTCGTCTGCCCCGGGCACGGCCTATATCAACACGACGGGTGCCGAAGTCCTGCAGAAGATCCGCAACTACGCATTTTTTGCCAACGGCGAGTACGAGCTGGCCAATACCCTGACAGTCAAGCTGGGTGGTCGCTACACCAACTCCCGCAACAACGCAGACATGTGCACAAAGGGCAATGGCGACGGCCTCGTGTCGACACTGTTCAACATCATTGCACAAACCTTTACCGCGCCAGGCGTGCCGTTCACTCCTATCGGGCTCAACGACTGCTACGTGCTGAACGCTCAGGGAATTCCTGGCGACCGCATCATCGACACGCTGTCGGAAAGCAATTTCTCCTGGCGCGCCGGTCTCGACTACAAGCCTAACAATGATGCATTGTTCTACGCGAACATTTCGCGCGGGTACAAGGCAGGCAGCTTCCCGACCCTGACCAGCGCGGATTACAAAAACTATTTCCCGGTAATCCAGGAATCGGTGCTGTCTTACGAAGCGGGCTTCAAGCTTTCTCTGGCTGACCGCAAGATCCAGTTGAACGGTGCCGCCTTCTATTACGACTACTCCAACAAACAGATCCGCGGGAAGACTGTCGATCCGATCTTCGACGTGCTCGACACCCTCATCAACGTCCCGAAATCACGGGTGCTGGGGGCCGAAGCTGAACTGACGGTGCGGCCGGCACGCGGGCTCACCCTCGGAGGCTCAGTGACCTACCTGGACTCGAAAGTGAAGACCAGCAGTGGCGCCCAATTCATCGGCCCGAGCGCATATGGAAATAGCTGCACAACGACGCCGACCTTTCCTGGCCATGTTCCCGGCGAATGCGACTTCACCGGCAGCGAGCTGCCCTTCACACCGAAATGGTCGTACAGCCTGAGCGTCGACTATCGCCATGACATGGGCGATAGCGCGATTTTCCTGGGTGCCGACCTGCGCGGGCAATCTTCGTCGGTCTCGACGCTGAACGGCCGCACTATCGAGTTTCGTACCTTGGCGAACGACCGGCACGCGACCAACATCGGCCAGCCGTTCGTCATTCCGCGCTACGCGGTTATCGATGCGCGCGCTGGCTACGAATTTAGCGATCGCCGGTACAAGGTGATGATCTGGGGCAAGAACATCTTCAACAAATACTACGTCACCAACGCAGCCCATTATCTTGACACAACCGTCAGGTTCGTCGGACAACCGGCCACCTACGGCGTTACCTTGAGTATCAAGAACTAGTGACTGGCCACGGCCGCGATCCGCTGGTTCTCAGCGCATCGCGGTCGGTTAAGCTCCGGCCGGCGCGGGACGTGCGTTGGTCCTGTCAGACTAGGCGGCGTGGACAAATTTAAGCCAGTGTCTGGCGTTTGCGATTTGAACCATGCTCATGAACTTTTCGGCGAGCTGATCGTAACGAGTGGCAGTCGCGCTTTGATTTTTAAGCGCGAACATTCGCTTGATGCAGTTGCCTCGCTTATAGAAGGCGCGGTCGTGGTCGATCTTTGCGCGGCGGGTTGAACGCCCTGGAGTTGACGCAAGGAAAGATCGTGCTGATGCCGTCGCGGAACGGCGGCCGCTGGTGCGTATCGTCACCGCCAAGCTGCTCGACCTTGATCACTTTAGCGCCGAGGTCGGCCAGAATCGGGGTGCACAGTGGCCCGGCCAGAATCTTGGTAAGATCCAGCACCCGCCTCCTGACAAGGGGAGAAGGCCCGGTTAATTCGCGCGCTCGGGTGCTATTGGGCAGCTCCTTTCAATAGTTCAGATATTCTATGGTCTTACAATTGACCAACCCGCTTTTTACTCATAGGTTCGAGATGACAACATTTAAATCAAACAATGTGGAATTTGATCGGAATGGCGGCAGACTGGGACAATCTGGGGAAGTTAAAAGTCCTAAAATCCAGTGAACTGCTGGCGGAACGGCTGAAGCAGGAAATCCTCAGCGAGGACTATCCGCTGGGCGCTCCGCTGCCTACCGAACGCGAACTCGTATCCACAACCGGCCTGAGCCGCGGTTCGGTGCGAGAGGCGCTGAAAATGCTTGAGGCGCAAGGGTTGGTTGAAACCAAGGCCGGCCGATACGGCGGTTCGACCGTATCGCAGCCGAGTGACACGCTGCTGGCTAGCCACATCAATCTTTATGCCAAGGGGCGCAGCGTTTCCCTGCGTTCGCTGATCGAAGTGCGCCAGGCGCTGGAGCCGATGGTGGCATATCTCGCCGCGCTTAACCGCACCGAGGATAACCTCGCCGAACTGGGCGAAATTTCCAAACGGCTCGAGGCGGCGGAGCTGGATGATGTGTCCGCGTTTCTGGAAGAGAACATGAAGTGGCACGATGCCCTGGCCCAGGCTAGCAGCAATGAACTGCTCTGCGCGCTCAGCCGGTCGGTGGCCGGCTTGTTGTTTCAGGCCTCGCAGATCGAAAATTTCGCCAATGAAGAGGTGCGCCAGCGCGTGGTTCGGGCGCACGGGCGCATCCTGCAGGCGATCGTGGCCGGCGACTGCGAGGCCGCGCGGCGCCGTGTGGAGCGCGACGTCCAGGCCTATGCGACATACCTCGAAGCAGCGGTGGCCGCAGCCGGGCTAGAGACAATTGTCGGCTCCGATTGCGATTAAGTAGATAAAAAACAGCAAAGGATTTGGGGGTAGGAGACCAGATAAGGAACAGCTCTATGGGCGGCAGAATGCGCTTTGGCGAGGTCGATCATCCCCGCGACTACTGCGGCTGATTGAGGCTAGTGGACAAACCCACGCTAACCTTTCGTTTTACTAAAGGCCCTCCGGCTGGCTCGCGGAACTTCGCTTTTGAGGCCGGCGGCTTGGGCTTCGAAGTCAACGGTTTGGCCCCTTCGACCTTCATAACCTTTTTGACCTTCTTCATATCCACCTTTGCCGCGCCCCCGTATTTCTTCC
>JANONQ010000456.1:0-4819 GCA_031420935.1 Novosphingobium sp.
CATCCTGACAAGCAATGCAATTTCTTCGGCGTTCTGGCAGGCCAGCCGCTGGCCGAATGGCAGCGCAAGGGCTGGATCCACCCGGATGATCCGCGCGGCTGGTTTCAATGGTATTGCCGCTATTTCCTTGGCCGCCGGCACGACGACGATGCCCGCCAGATCGGCCGCTGGCGCGCCTTTGCCCGCCATGCGGCGCAGATCCGACGCAATTGCGAGCCGGGCGATCCATTTTGTCGGCCGCGTCAGCGTCAGGCACTGCTGCAGTGGGCCTATGACAGCAGGGTGATATAGGCGCTCGACTTGCCGCACAGCCTATTTGGGCATATGCAAGGGATATGAACGATCACACCCCCTTGCGCCGCCGTCTGGCAGATCGGCTGCTGGATTCCGAACCTGACGCGGAACTTAGGGTGGAGCGCGGGCGCAAGTGGAAGTCTGAAAATGCGGACGCCATTGCCTCTAACAATGAATGGGTTCGCGAGCATGGTTTGCTGCTTGGTCCCTTTCGCAAAATCTGATGGCGCAATTCGATTTAGGCGTCTGATCGAACCCCATGCCCGATTGCCAGCTCTACCTGATCTCCCCGCTCGATGTTTCCGGTGCGTTTGCCGAACGCCTGACCCGGGCGCTCAATGCCGGGCCGGTCGCGGCATTCCAGTTCCGGGTGAAGGGCGTGGACGAACACGCGGCGGCGCAACTCGCCGAACCTCTCCAGCGCATCTGCGCCGAGCGCGACGTCGCCTTCATCGTCAACGATTCGGTGAGCCTGGCCAAGCGCATCGGCGCCGACGGAGTTCATCTCGGCCAGTCGGACGGCGATGTGCGTGAGGCGCGGGAGCGGCTGGGGCGGGAGGCGCAGATCGGCGTCACCTGCCACGCCAGCCGCCACCTGGCGATGGATGCGGGCGAAGCAGGGGCGGATTATGTTGCTTTCGGCGCGTTCTTCGAGACTACGACCAAACAGGTGGCACACCATGCCGAGCCGGAAATCCTGACCTGGTGGCAATCGTTGTTCGAGCTGCCTTGCGTCGCCATCGGCGGCATCACGCCGGAGAACTGCACGGAACTGGTGCGGGCGGGTGCGGATTTTCTCGCGGTTTCGGCGGCGGTATGGGACGGCGACGAGGCGGCGGCGGTGCGGGCTTTTGGCGAGGCGATTGGGAAGGCTTGAGCACCTCATCTTACAACCACGGTTCGTCGGTCCATGGCCTCCGGTGGTCCAACGATCCCCGCGCCTACAGGGCAAACCCCTTCGCCGCCCACCACGCAAGGGCCGCGGCAACGCCAGCGGCCAGCGCCAGACGGGTCAGCGGCGCGGGAACCAGCGCGCTCTGCGATGCGTCCGGTTCTGGTTCGGTTCCGGTCACCATCGGGCCGATCAGATTGCGCTTGCGAACGAACAGATAAAACAGGATCGCTGCGACATGCAGTGCTGCGACAGCTTGTAGCAGCTTGAAAACTAGTTCGTGAATTTCAGCGGCTGCACGGCCCTGGTCGAAATTGACCAGATAAGACAGCTGTCCGGATTCCAAGCCATCGATGTCCACCGCGAACAGTCCGGAGCCAATCTGCAGGGCGAGCAGCAGCAGCATAGCGAGCATGCTATAGGCCCCTAACGGGTTATGCCCGGTTGTCCGGGGCGCGGCAGGATCGGCGCGGAGGTAGGCCATCACACTGCGCGGCGAGCGCATGAAGCTGGTGAAGCGCGCGGTGCTGCCGCCGATAAAGCCCCAGACCAGCCGGAACAGCAGCAAGCCGAGCAGAACGCTGCCGGACAGCCGGTGCCAGTCAAACTGGCCGGTTTCCGCGCTCCACCACGAAAAGCCGAGCAGGGCGACAAGCAGCCAGTGGAACAGCCGGGTGGGGCCATCCCAGACTTTGATGGCGGCGGCAGCGTTCACAGCCCGGCGGCGTCGGGCAAATCACCGGGCACGTCGATGTCGCGCGCCAGACCCTTGCTGTGGATCGTCTCGATCTTGAGGCCAAGCAGTTCCGTTTGCGTCTGATGCCGCGCGAAGCTGTCAGCCCCGAATGCGAAAATAAAGCCCCCGGCGCTGGGCAAGGGCAAGGAAAGTGCGTTGGTGCCGATACCGTGGCGGTCCGGGGCGATGGCGACAGTGCCGGGCGGCGCACTGGCGAGCAGCTGGACGTCGTTAGTGGAAAGCATCGGCAGGTCGGCAGGCAGGACGATCAGGCGCGTCAGAATTCCCCCGGAAAGCTGCGCCAGCGCCGATTGCAAAGCGGGGTTGAGACCGCCGCCCGGATCGGCGAGCAGCGGCAGGCTGTCCGGCAGACCGTGGCGCGAGGTTCCGAGCAGGCAGACACGATCGACAAGGGCGGCCGCCGCCGACACCTGCGCGACATGGCGCAGCATCGCAGCGACCAGAGCGGCGCGCGCTTTCGGATCAAGCGCGCCGGCGAGCCGCATCTTGGCCTGTTCGGGCGGTTTGACCGGAATGATGACCCAACAGCTCATGGCCAACCGCTCACGGGCCAAAGCTCACGGTATCGCCGGGGCCGTAGTCAGATTGGTGAAGCGGATGCCGGCGCCATCGGCCCCGTAATTCTTGTTCATGTAGATCAGGATCGAAGTCAGCGCCTCGGCCGCCGCCGAATTGGCCAACGCGCCTCCAGCGAGCCCGCGCAGGCCCATATCGCCCACCAGCCCGACGATCATTTTGCGCGCCTCGATATCGTCGCTGAACACCAGCACGTCGCATTGGACCTTGTCTTCGCTGTCGAGGATATGCGCGGCGACATTGTGGAATGCGGTGACCAGGCGCACGTCCGGCCCAAGATGCCCGCGCGCCGCCATGGCGGCACTGCCGGCGGCGGGCAGCTGTACCCGCATCACCTTGGGCGGCACCAGCGGCACGGTAGTATCGACGACGATGGCGCTGCCAACATGCGGGGCGATCTGCCTGAGCGTGGCTTCCTGCGATTCGTAGGGCACTGTGACGATCACCACGTCTTTGCCTACCACGACATCGGAGTTAACCCCGAAGCCGAACGTCAGGCCCAGTTGGCCGTTCAACTCGCCTGCAATCCCTTGCGCCTTTTCCGCGGCGCGCGAGCCGATGGTGACGTCATGTCCGGCCTTGGCCAGCCTGCGGGCGATGCCCTTGCCAAGATGCCCGGTTCCGCCGACTACCGCGATCAACGCCATGACCTTGTCACTCCTCGGAATCTTGATTGCCTGCGAAGGCTGTTGCCGATAGCGGCAGGGGCGGGCGAGGCAATAGAATTGTGCCTCGGGCAATATGCAAGCGGGAATGATCAGGCGGATGGAAAGCCAGGCAGGTTTGAGCATCATGCCACTGCGCGGGATGCCGCTGTTCGCGCCGGGCATGTCGGTTGCTGGCGAAGTCGTGGATGCTGCCAGGCGTAGCGGCATCGAGCTGCGCGAGACCGACGTGATCGTCGTCGCGCTGAAGATTGTCTCCAAGGCGGAAGGGCGCCTGGTTCGCCTTGCCGATGTGCAAGTGAGCGAGGCGGCGCGGGAGCTTGCGGCCAAGACCGGACGCGCACCCGAATACGCCCAGCTGATCCTCGATGAGAGCAGCGAAATTCTCCGCGAGAAACCCGCTGCGATTATTGCCCGCCAAAAAACCGGCCATGTGCTGGCCAACGCCGGGATCGATGCATCCAACGTCGAAGGCGGCGGCGATGGCACCGTGCTGCTGTGGCCGCTCGATCCCGACGCCAGCGCCCGCGCCTTACGCGCCGAATTGGGCGCGATGTGCGGGGTCCGTCCGGCGGTGGTGATTGCCGACAGTCTTGGTCGCGCCTGGCGGATCGGCACCGTCGGCGCGGCGATCGGCTGCGCGGGGCTTAGCGTGCTCGATGATCGCCGGGGCAAAGGGCAGGATCTGTTTGGCCGGACCCTGCAGGCCACCGTCATCGCCGTCGCCGATGCGGTCGCCGCCGGCGCCGTGTTGGCGATGGGCGAGGGGGCCGAAGGCACGCCCGCCGCGCTGGTTCGCGGGTGCGGGCAGTGGGTCGGCGCGGCGGATGGCCCCGGCGCGGCGAGCGGGATCAGGCCGGTGGCGGAGGACATGTTCCGGTGAAAACAGGTGGATTCGGATATCTTGCTGCTCCCCTCCCGCTTGCGGGAGGGGTCGGGGGTGGGCCCTGCCTAGCGAACCCACGCCGAGCCCCTCCCGCAAGCGGGAGGGGAACACGATGAACGGCCACGTTCTCGCCCTTTCCGGCGGTGTCGGCGGGGCCAAGCTCGCGGCCGGCCTCGCCGCAGTGCTGCCGCCAGAGCGGCTGACCATCGCGGTCAACACTGGCGACGATTTCGAGCATCTCGGCCTCACTGTCTGCCCGGACATCGACTCGGTGATCTATGCGCTGGCGGGGCTGGGCGACATAGAGCGGGGCTGGGGCGTCGCCGGGGAAAGCTGGCAGGCGATGAAAATGCTGGGCAAGCTCGGCGAGGCGCAATGGTTCAGCCTCGGCGACCGCGACTTGGGCATGCATCTGGCCCGCAGCTGGCGGCTGCGCGCGGGCGAGAGCCTGTCGCAGGTGACGGCGCGGCTGACCGACGCGCTCGGCATCGCCCACGCCGTGGTGCCAATGAGTGATGCGCCGGTGCGGACGCAAGTGGAGACGGATCAGGGCTGGCTCGACTTCCAGCATTATTTCGTGCGCGAGCAATGCCGGCCGGCGGCGCGTGCGATCCGCTTTGCTGGGACGCCCGGCGCACCGCCGTCGCCAGGGTTGGCCGCAGCTTTGGGACGTAAGGATCTGGCGGCGGTGATCCTGTGCCCGTCCAACCCCTATCTCAGCGTCGATCCGATCCTCGCGGTCGATGGCG
>JANONQ010000457.1:0-1711 GCA_031420935.1 Novosphingobium sp.
TGCCTTCAAACTGGTGGCCTATGGCTCGACCGCCGCGTGGCTATCCGGCATTTTCGGCCTGATCCCCTCGCTCGGCTTCTTCGGCCTGCTCGGTATTTACAGCATCTATCTTTACTACACCGGGGCGGTGCCGATGATGAAAGTGCCGCCGGAAAAGGCGGCCTCATACACTGCGGTCACGATCGTCTGCGCGATAGTCCTGTTCCTGATCGTCGCGCCGATAACCGCGGCAATCTCCGGAGCATTTGGTGGCGGCGCCATGGCAATCGCCGGAAACACCGAAAGCGGCGGCGAGATTACCTTGCCGGGCGGCGGCACGCTGGACGTCGACAAGGTGGAAAAGCTGAGCAACCAGATGCAGAACGCCGCCAATGGCAAGACCCCGCCGGTCGATGTTGCCAGGATGCAGGCCTTGCTTCTGCCCGCTATCGGATCATACCAGCGCACTGCGGTGGAATCGACCGGCATGGGTGCCGTGGGCAGCCAAGCCGAAGGCACCTACACGGCAGGCCCGAACAGTTTCCAGCTCAGGATTATCGATATGTCGGCCCTGGGCGCGCTAGCCGGTCTGGGCAGTGCCATGGGTGTCCAGCACAGCCGCGAAGACGCTGACGGTTACGATCGCACGGCTTCGGTCGATGGCCAGATGCAAAGCGAAGCCTGGAGCAAGTCCGGCCATAACGGCAAGTTCGGCGTCATCGTCGCCAACCGCTTCATGATTGAGGCCGACGGCACCGCCGCAAGCATCGACGAACTCAAAGCGGCGGTCGCCACCATCGACCAGGGCGACCTGCTGAGCCTGACCGAATAGGTTACAACAGCGCCTCGATCGCGCGCTCCAGCTTTTCCGGCTTGTCCGCCGGACCACAACGCCGCGCGACCTTGCCGTCACGGCCGATCAGGAACTTGGTGAAGTTCCACTTGATCCGCTCGGTTCCAAGCAACCCCGGCGCTTCGGATTTCAACCAGCGGAACAGCGGCGTTGCGCCCTCGCCATTGACCGCCACTTTCGCCATCACCGAAAAACTGACGCCGTAGTTAAGCAGGCAGAAGCTCGCGATCTCCGCCGCATCGCCCGGCTCCTGCCCGCCAAACTGGTTGCAGGGAAAGGCGATCACTTCAAAACCGCGGTCGCGGTATTTGCGCCATAGCGCCTCCAACCCCGCATATTGCGGGGTGAAGCCGCATTTGGACGCGGTGTTGACGATCAGCAGCACTTTGCCGGCCTTGTCCGCCAGGCCGATGCTTTCACCACCGGCCAAGGTGGCGGAAAAATCGGCTATCGTGGTCAAAGCTAATTCCCTAGGCGCGCGGAAAATCGGGCCGAGCGGCCAGTTCCTCGATTTCCGCCAAATCGAGCCGGTGATCGCCCGATTTTTCGATGACATATTCACGGCGTTCCGCCTTGGGCATCAACATGACATGCCGCACCAGTTCCGCCAGCGTCGCGCGGCGCACCGCCTTCAGTTCGTAGAGCAGCCCGCCGCCGTCGTCCCGGCGATGGAGCGTGGAGGAGTCACCCCATTCAACATGCGTATGAAGATTGGGATCGGTGCCGAAAGTGGGAGGGGAATTGCTCATCGCCGCTACCTCAATGTGTCGCCCGCAAGAGTCGATGTGGGCGGCTGGAACCGGCATTGCAAGTGGGCGCTATTCGAGTTTGCCTTCATGCAGCCGCAAGGTCCGGTCCATGCGCCCGGCGAGCCGTTCA
>JANONQ010000458.1:0-2571 GCA_031420935.1 Novosphingobium sp.
AGCGCCGAGGCGATGAGAACGCTGTCGTAAAACCCTAGCTTGTGGCGGAAAACGATTTCGCGAGCGAGGTCGTGCGTTGGCTCGTCGATCATCGCGATTGCTTTCACCTGCGTACGGATCTCCACGATTTTCTCGTCGAGAGCCGCTGCGTCCAGGCCGAATTTTCTCAGCGCGACATTGGCGAATTCATCCATGACCTGGACGCTGATCGTAGCGCCCCGCATTACCGCCAATGCCTGGTCCGCCTTCGGTCCCGGGAGTAGCGCATAGACGGCAATGTTGGTGTCAATAAAATGCTTCAAGGATCAACCCCGCGCATCGGGATCGTTGCGGTCGATTTTCCAATCTTCGGGGCGTAGGTCTCTGGGAAAATTGCGCCGACCGGCAATGATTGCCGCGCGACCTTCTTCCGGCGTCATCCGGTTAAGCTCGCGCTGGGCCTCCAGCCTCGCGCGGATCAGCGCACCGCGGGTGATCACTTCCTGCGGTAGTAAATCCCCCTCCTTGAGGCCCATTTCCTTGACCATCTTGCGAGGCAGGCGAACGGCGAGGCTATTGCCCCATTTCGCCACTTTGAAATGTTCCATGGCTTGGTTCCTCTGGATATACAATTCGATAATGGATATCCATAGCGGAATGCCGTTCAAGCGTCAACGAATCGGATCCGGGTGAACCTGGGTTCCCGCAAAATCCACCAACGCCTCATAAGACCCCGCATCCCCCACACCTGCAACCCTGGCTCCACTCCGCAACAGAAACGCATGCCGCATAATCTCCGCCTGCTGCTCGATCCCGTAGCGCGTCAGCGGCCAGCCCGGCCTTAGGCTGTAATCATAGCGGCAGAACGGATGGCGGCGCAGCGGCAGGTACCAGCGGCCCCGCGTTTGCGCCTGCCAGACGTGAGTCATCTCGTGGATGAACAGGCCTTGCAAATGCGAATTCGCCGCCCCGAAATCATCGCAATAGGATCGCGAGCCCGGGTGGAAATGGATGTGGCCGCACGGCGCCATCGTCACGTCGCGGGGCTGGAGGAGGAACCAGCGGCGGCGGCGGATCGTCACCGGACCGGTTTCAATGGCGGTGCCGAACATTGCGCGGACCAGTTCCACTTCTCCGCCGGTCAGCCCGCGCTCGCCCCCGACCGCGCAGATGCCCGTTTGCATCAGGGCGCTCAGTGCATGTCCCCATGCTCCATGCCGGCCATGGCCCCGCCCGCCGGTTCCACCGTCAGCGGCACCGCGAGCTTTTCGCCATCGGCAAAAGTCACGGTCAGTTTGGCCGTGCCGCCCGCCAGCAGATTTGGATCGAGACCGAAGACCATGATATGCATGCCGCCCGGCGTGAATTCCACGCTTTTGCCGGGCGCGGCTTCGAGGCGTTCGACCGGCGTCATCGTGCCGCCCTGGGTCTGGTGAATTTCAGCCTTGGCGGCACGGTCGATCGCCACACTGGTGACGGCCACGGCTGTTCCGGTGCGATTGTCGATGGTGAAATAGGCCGCGCCCGGATTGCCCTTGACCGCCGGCAACACCAGCCTGCCGTTTGCCGCAGAAATGGTCGCTGCGGCGGCGGGCTGCGCGGTGGCCGGCGTTGGCGTAGTCTCCTGCTGCTGGCAGGAACTTAGCGATGGGGCAGCCATTACGGCGATCAAATGGATCAGCTTCACGCGACATGTCCTATATCGGGCAGCATTGAGCCCTGCTCCCGCGCTAATGCGGCGGCGCTCTTGTGCCAAGCAAAACCGGTCTTATATCCGCCTCGACTCGGAGCCGCCGAGCTGCCTTGCCGCGAAGCGGGTGGCGAGCCGTGCGGCGTTACACATGTAGTAAGGAATGGGGAAAAATGGCTAAAGTCATTGGCATCGACCTTGGCACCACCAACAGCTGCGTCGCGGTTATGGACGGCGGCAAGCCCAAGGTCATCGAAAATGCGGAAGGCGCGCGCACCACGCCGTCCATCGTCGCCTTCGCCCGGGACGGCGAGCGGCTGATTGGCCAGCCAGCCAAGCGCCAGGCGGTGACCAACGGCGACAACACGATTTTCGCGGTCAAGCGCCTGATCGGCCGCCGCTTCGACGATCCGGTGACCAAGAAGGACACCGAACTGGTTCCCTATACCATCGTCAAGGGCAAGAATGGCGACGCCTGGGTTCAGGCTGGCGGCGAAGATTACTCGCCATCACAAATCAGCGCGTTTATTCTGCAGAAGATGAAGGAAACCGCCGAGAGTTATCTTGGCGAGACGGTCACCCAGGCGGTCATCACGGTTCCCGCCTATTTCAACGACGCCCAGCGGCAGGCGACCAAGGACGCCGGCATGATCGCCGGTCTTGAAGTGCTGCGCATCATCAACGAGCCGACCGCGGCGGCGCTCGCTTACGGGCTGGAGAAGAACGAGGGCAAAACCATCGCAGTCTATGACCTTGGCGGGGGCACCTTCGACGTCTCGATCCTTGAAATTGGCGACGGCGTGTTCGAGGTCAAGTCGACCAATGGCGACACGTTCCTCGGCGGCGAGGACTTCGATTCCAAGCTCGTCGAATGGCTGGCCGCCAAGTTCAAGGCCAAGGAA
>JANONQ010000459.1:0-1848 GCA_031420935.1 Novosphingobium sp.
GTCTAGATGACATCGCGTCATCGCACCCTCGGCTGGTTGGCGAGGGGTTGGTTGGGCCCCGGCCTTCGCCGGGGTGACGGTATGGTGTTTTGTGGTGGAACGCTGCGGTCAGGCGTTGATGTCCTCGAACAGGTCGCGCCAGTAGGGGTTGGTCTTGCGGATCAGGCGCAGTTTCCATTGGCGGTGCCAGTCCTTCATCCGCTTTTCGCGGACGATGGCCTCGTGGATATCCTCGTGGCGCTCGACATAAACCAGCCGGACCAGCCCATTCTCGCGGCAAAAGTCCGAGCCGCGCCCCTCGCGGTGCTGGCTGATCCGCGCGGCGAGGTGGGCGGTGACGCCGATGTACAGCGTGCCGTGCGCCGCGTTGGTCATGATATAGACCCAGCCGCCTTTCATCGGCGCACCCTAGCCCACCCAAAACACCCCGTCGCTCCTGCGCAGGCAGGGGCCGAGATAAGCTCTCCCCCTGACGGCGAAAGAGTTTGGACGCACCGTCATCTGGGCCCCTGCCTGCGCAGGGGCGACGGAAGCTCTTTGCGCTTTGTTTACCGCAGGTGGGATAGCTGTTTCCCATGTTCCCGCCGCCCTTCGCCGCCATCCTCACCCCCGCCAACCTCGCGACCGCGTTCGCCGTGGCGAACTTCGTCGCTTTCGCCGCGTTCGGCCTGGACAAGGTAGCCGCTGAGCACGGCCGGAGGCGGATTTCGGAGGCGACGTTGCTGCGCTGGGCGTTCATCGGCGGCACGCCGGGCGCCTACGCCGGGCGCGCACTGTTCCGCCACAAGACGCGCAAGCAGCCATTCTCATCCGCGCTCCACCGGATCGCGGTGGGCCAGGCCATCGCCCTTGCTGCGATGGTCGGTTGGATGCTCGGCGGTTGAGGCTGTTGTTGCCCGCTGCGCATCGTGAGGCCACCTGTAGGAAGTAGGCCCGGATCGGATGCATCCCGCCTCGCGAACCCTTCCCTCACCGCTTCCCCGTGGCAAAGTGCGTCAATGGCGGAAGAGCCGAAACTGCGAATGGTCTGCAGCACTTGCGGATCGGACGACGTATCACGCGATGCGTGGGGCGATTGGGATGTCCAAACGCAGGACTGGGTGTTGCGGACCGTATTCGACTACGCCCATTGCCACGCTTGCGATGGCGAGACGCGGATTGTCGAAATGCCGGTGGTGTGACAACGTGCCGGCTGAAATGCGGGAGAAGCGGCAGGCATGCCCAAGGTCTTCGAGTGGAACGGCTACCGCTTTCATTTCTTCGCCAACGAGGGCGACCCGCGCGAGCCGTCGCATATACATGTCAGCCGCGACGGAAGCGATGCCAAGTTCTGGCTACGTCCCGAGGTTGCGGTCGCCTATAACCGTGGCTTCCCGCCAAGGGTGCTAACCCGGCTTGTAGGTGTTATAGAGCAACGCCGAGACCAGATCGAAAGCGCATGGAATGACTTCTTTGCCTGAACCCGGCGCAATCTCGCCCGAGCCGCTTGCGGTGCGGTTCGACGACGACAGCTTCTGGGTCGATCTTGCCGATGGCCGCACCCTGGGCGTGCCGCTCGCGTGGTTTCCCCGCCTGCTGCATGGCACGCCCGAGCTGCGCGCCGAAGTGGAGCTGAGCCCGTCCGGGCTGCACTGGGATGCGCTGGACGAAGACATCTCGATCGCCGGCCTGCTCGCCGGTCGCGGCGACCGGACAGGCTCGAGGCGGGCCGCGGCCTGATCCATTTCCGGGAGCGCGAGGGCGGTGGCCCACGCAAATACCCACCCCGCCAAATACAATTTACTAAAAGCGTAAAATATGGCGTATCATACCGGATGAAGCACAGGCCGCCCCCCGGTGCGCCGCGCC
>JANONQ010000460.1:0-4488 GCA_031420935.1 Novosphingobium sp.
GGGCCCGAGCGGGAGGCGGCGATCGAGCGGATCACGGCCGAGATCGAGGCCGAACGGCAGCAGGTGCTCGATGCCGGCGGGCTGTTCGTGCTCGGCACCGAGCGGCATGAAAGCCGCCGCATCGATAATCAGCTGCGCGGCCGCTCGGGCCGTCAGGGTGATCCCGGCCTGTCGCGCTTCTACCTCTGCCTGGAGGACGATCTGCTGCGCATCTTCGGGCCGGACACGCTGTTCGCGCGGATGATGAATTCCAACCTGGCCGACGGCGAGGCGATCGGCTCGCGCTGGCTGTCCAAGGCGATCGAGACCGCGCAGAAGAAGGTCGAGGCGCGCAATTACGATATCCGCAAGCAGGTCGTCGAATATGATGATGTGATGAACGATCAGCGCAAGGTGATCTACGCCCAGCGCGCCGACATCATGGATGCCGACGCGGTCGACGATGTGGTGGTCGATATGCGGCACGATACCGTCAACGCGATTGTCGGCGATGCCTGCCCGCCGGGCTCCTACCCCGAGCAATGGGATATCGAAGGGCTCCGCGAACGGGTGCGGGATATCCTCGCGGTCGATGCGCCTGTCGCTGACTGGGTTGCCGAGGACGGCATCGAGCCTGACATGATCGAGGAGCGCATCGTCGCTTTGACTGACACGCATGTCGAGAAGCTGCGCTCCGGCAACGACCCCGATGTCTGGCTGCAGGTGGAAAAAAGCGTATTGCTTGAACGGCTTGACCATTACTGGAAAGAGCACCTCGCCACGCTTGATGCGCTGCGTCAGGTGGTGTTCCTGCGCGCCTATGCGCAGAAGCAGCCGATCAATGAATACAAGCAGGAAGCCTTTGGCTTGTTCGAGAAGATGCTGGAGACCATCCGCGAGGATGTCACCCGGATCCTCTCGACCAGCGAGCTCAGCATGCAGGCGCCGCTGCCGATGGAACTGCCAGAACTGCCCGATTTCCTCACCGGCCACATCGATCCGTTCACCGGCGAGGATGACAGTCGCTTCGCCACGCCGGGCGCGCAATCCATGCTGAGCGTGCTGGGCGGGGGCGGTGTGACATTGGCGGGTGAGGATCCCTATGCCGACCAGGGCTTGTCACGCAACGCGCCGTGTCCCTGTGGTTCGGGGCAGAAATACAAGCATTGCCACGGCGCGGCAGGGTAACGCCGGGACGATAGATCGGTGATTCCCGGGTCACCGCCGGCAAAGGGGGATGGATGAATTTCGACTGGCTTCCAGTTGGCTTTTTCGCCACCGCGCTGCTCTACGCCTCGGTCGGCTTTGGCGGCGGATCGACTTACACCGCGCTGCTGGCGCTGGCGAATACCGATTTCCGGGTGCTGCCGATCATTTCGCTGACGTGCAACATCGCGGTTGTCACCGGCGGACTCCTGCGCTTTTCCCGGGCGCGGCAGGTGCCATGGCGCAGTGCGCTGACGCTGGCGCTGGTCGCCGCGCCGCTCGCGTTCCTTGGCGGGCTGACGCCGATCAAGGAAAAGCAGTTCCTGCTGCTGCTCGGAGGCAGTCTGGTGTTCGCGGGGCTGGCGCTGCTGCTGCCCCGCGCGGCTGACCGCGATGACGCGCCGGAAAGCGGCAAGCCAAAACGCGCTGCAAGATGGATGCCGCTGGCGGCAGCGCCGCTCGGCTATCTTGCCGGGCTGGTGGGCATTGGCGGCGGGATATTCCTCGCGCCGCTGCTGCATCTGACGCGCTGGAACTCGGCGCGGCGAATTGCGGCGACGACCAGCCTGTTTATCCTGATAAATTCGCTGACCGGGCTGCTCGGCCAGCTAGCCAAGGCTGGCCCGCAGCGCTTCGGCGAGGCTTTGGGCTGGGGACTGCCGCTACTGATTGCGGTAGTGATCGGTGGCCAAATCGGCAGCCTGATGGCGGTCCGCTTCCTGCCCGAGCATATCATCCGCTGGCTGACTGCCGCACTGACGATCTGGGCGGGGTCGCAGTTGCTGCTGAAGTAGGAGCACCCGCGATCCACCACCCGATGTGACCGGTGGAGCAATATCAACACTACCGCCTGCGAAGTATGCAACACAATTTCGCATCAGAATATGCAAATCAGCCGAGAAGGACAACATCGGGCGCAAGGCCGAGGAAACCAGCGGCGGCAAGCTGCTGTTCCTGATGGCGGTGAAACGGGATACGGCGGGCCGGGACGTTGAAGGGCAAATCCTGCACACGATTGGCTAGGCCGGGGGGCAGCCGCCATTGATCGCCCGCACCCCGCAGGATTCTGTGCTGACCCGTTCGCGCCTGCCCGCATTCATTCGTCCCAAACCGCCAGGCGATGGGGGGATGAGTGTGGGGACGAACCTACAAGTTTCAGAAAATATGTTTGAACATCAATAACTTACAAGAGAGTGTTGGCTCCCCGAGTAGGATTCGAACCTACGACCAAGTGATTAACAGTCACCTACTCTACCGCTGAGCTATCGGGGAGCAGCCCGGTCTCCCGGACAGGCCCGGTCTCCCGGGCAGGAATGCGCCTATAGCAGTGCGGGCTGGTTTGGCAAGACCGGGAAGGGGATTGCCGACAGCTTTGACGGCCTTCCCGCTGAAGGCGCTGCGATCACACCTGGAACTGTTCGGCGAAGATGCGCTCGTCAAGGCTGCTGCCGGGATCGAACAGCAGGGTCAGTTCGCGGTTGCGGGCGATTGCAATATGTACTTCCTTGATATCGCGCACTTCCTTCTGGTCGGCGACGGCGGCGACCGGGCGCTTGTCGGGATCGAGCACGCGAAAGCAGACCTGCGCCTTGTCGGGCAGGATCGCGCCGCGCCAACGGCGGGGGCGGAACGGGCTGATCGGGGTGAGCGCCAGCATGTTGCAGCCAAGCGGCAGGATCGGGCCGTTGGCGGAGAGATTATAGGCTGACGAGCCTGCCGGTGTCGCTACCAGCACCCCGTCGCAGGCGAGTTCCGCCATGCGGAGCTTGCCGTTGACCCGCACCTCCAGCTTGGCGGTCTGACGGGTTTCGCGCAGCAGCGAGACTTCGTTGATTGCGTAGTAGCGGTGCTCGGCGCCGCCATTGGTGAAAGCGGTCATTTCCAGCGGGCGGACCGCGACGGGTTTGGCCCTGGCGACCCGCTCGCCGATCGCGCGGCTGCTTTTCGCCTTGTTCATCAGGAAGCCGACGGTGCCGTGGTTGAGGCCATAGACCGGCATCACCTGGTCGAGATCGAGCATCCGGTGCAGCACATGCAGCAGATACCCGTCGCCGCCGAGCACAACCAGTGCCTCGGCCTCGTCAGGCTGCACCCAATTATGCGCGCCCGCCAGACCGGATGCGGCGTCTTGCGCTCGGGCGTCGTCGGAGGCGAGAAGGGCAAGGCGCGGGGACTTGGTCATCGCGCGGATTGATATGGCGGCGTTGATGCTTTGGCAAAGGCTTTGGCGTAAGCACCGCATCCATGACCCGAATTCCCCGAGCGACCAGCGATGGCGGGCGCGATGCCCTGACCGGTCTGCCGGGTATCGAGGGCCTGCGCGACCGGCTGGGGGAATGGATCGTACAGGGCCGCAGCGAAGGGGAGGGACCGCGCCTGCACGCGCTCCTCCTTGCCTTGCGCCGCTTCGATGCGCTGAATCTGGCTTATGGCGCTGCCGCTGGCGACGCCGCTTTGGCTACCGTAGCGGCGCGTCTGACCCAGTTCGCTGCCATCGAACTTGAGGGACCGTGGATGGCGGCACGCTCGGGCGGTGGCAATTTCATCCTCATCGCCAATGAAAGTTGCAGCCGCCAGCGCTGGCAATTGTTCGCCGGGCAGTTGGCCGACCTCATCGCCCGGCCGATCGCCACCGCCTCAGGTGGGGCGCTGCGGCTTTCACCCAGGCTCGCCCTGCTGCGAGGCGTCGGCGGCGAGAACAGCGAGTCGATCCTCGACCGGCTCGGCCAGACCATCGCCAACATGCAGCGCCAGCAAGGCCGCCGGCTGGCCTGGGCGGACGGCGAGACCACCCGGCAGGGGCGCACCGCGGCGCAGCTGGAAGCCGACCTGCTCCGCGCCATTGACCGCGACGAGATCGAAGTGGTGTTCCAGCCGCAGTTTTCGCTGCCCGAAGACCGGCTGACCGGGGCCGAGGCGCTGGCGCGGTGGAACCATCGCAAGCTGGGCCGGATCGGCGCGGGGGCGCTGTTCGCCATTGCCGAGCGCGCCGATCATGTCGCGCCGCTGTCGCGCCACATTGCCGGGTTGGCGCTGGGCGCAGCGAGGAGCTGGGCCAGCCCGTTGCGCATGTCGCTCAACGTTACCGCCCTTCAGCTTTCGGCGGAAAGCTATGCGGAGGAATTGACGGCGATCCTGCGCGAAAGCGGTTTTCCGGCGGAGCGGCTGACCCTGGAAGTCACCGAGCAGGCCTTGCTCGCCGACATCAAGATCGCCGCCCGCACGCTCACCGAACTCAGCGCCGCCGGCATCCGCATTGCGCTCGATGATTTCGGCGCGGGTTTCTGCAATTTCCGGTATCTC
>JANONQ010000461.1:0-8980 GCA_031420935.1 Novosphingobium sp.
TGCCAAGGGCGGCGATTTGCTGACGCTGGCGGTAAAGATCAGCCATGGCGGCACCGGGCTGGTCATCACCTTCGAGGATATCACCCGCCAGCTGCTCGACCAGCGCCAGGCGGCCTGGTCCGATGTCGCGCGCCGGATTGCGCATGAAATCAAGAACCCGCTCACCCCGATCCAGCTCGCGACTGAAAGGCTGAGCCGCCGGTATCGCAAGCAGATCACGGACAATCCCGAACTGTTCGAGGAACTGACCAGCACGATCATCCGGCAGGTCGGCGATCTGCGCAAAATGGTCGACGAGTTTTCCTCGTTCGCGCGGTTGCCGAAACCGGTGTTCCGCAATGAAGACTCGCTCGATCTGGCGCGCCAGGCAGTCTTCCTACAGGAGGTTGCAAGGCCGGATATCGAATTCTCCTTCGCTGCCAACGATGCCCTTCCACCGATCGCCTGCGACCGCCATCAATTCGGCCAGGCGATGACGAATGTCCTGAAAAATGCGGTGGAAGCTGTTGATGCACGAGCAAAAACCGAATCTGTTGCGTTCCGGGGAAAAGTTTCTGTCGATATCCGCCCCGATAACGATTCGATCCTGGTCTCGGTCATCGACAATGGCATCGGTTTGCCCAAAGATCGTGAACGGATAGTCGAACCCTATGTCACCTCGCGCGAAAAGGGAACCGGTCTTGGCCTCGCGATCGTCAACAAGATCGTCGAGGAACATGGTGGTGAAATGACATTTGCCTCCGCCGAGGGGGGCGGGGCCTGCGTTACCATGCGCTTTGCCTGCGACCCGCTGGCGGGCAGGCGTACATCGGAGGCGGCGGAATGACGGTAGCTGTACTGACGGAGGCCCAATGGCGCTCGACATACTGATTGTCGATGACGAACGCGATATCCGCGACCTCGTGGCTGGGGTGCTCAGCGACGAGGGCTACGATTGCCGCACCGCCGGTGACAGTCGGGCCGCGCTTGATGCGATCGATCAGCGCCGGCCTTCGCTGGTCCTGCTGGATGTCTGGCTACACGGCAGCCCGATGGATGGGCTGGAGGTGCTCGATGCGATCAAGGCGCGCGAGCCCGAACTGCCGGTGATCGTCTTCTCCGGTCACGGCAACATCGATACCGCGGTCTCGGCGATCGGGCGCGGAGCGGTCGATTTCCTCGAAAAACCATTTGAGGCCGAGCAGCTGCTGCATTTGGTCGGACGGGCTACCGAGACCGAGCGCTTGCGCCGGGAAAACGCCCAGCTTCGCCAGGGCTTCGCCAATTCCGACGAGTTCACCGGCAATAGCCCAGCGATCAATCAGGTGCGCGCCACCATCAAGCGTATTGCCAATACCGGCAGCCGGCTGCTGATTTCCGGTCCAGCCGGAGCGGGCAAAGAGGTCGCGGCGCGACTGCTGCATAGCTGGAGTTCGCGGGCGGCAAGCGCGTTTGTCAGCGTCAATTCGGCCCGGATCACGCCAGAGCGTTTCGAAGAGGAACTGTTCGGCGAAGAGGCGGACGGCAACCTCCTGCGGCCCGGCCTGCTGGAAAAGGCCGATGGCGGAACGCTTTATTTCGATGAGGTGGCCGATATGCCGCTGTCGACCCAAGCGCGAATCCTACGGGTCCTGACGGAGCAGGCGTTCGTCCGGGTGGGCGGCAATCGGCAAATCCGGGTCGATGTCCGGGTGGTCTCCTCGACCTCGCGCGATCTCGAACTGGAAATTGCCGAGGGCCGCTTTCGCGAAGACCTGTTCTACCGGTTGAATGTCGTGCCGATCAGCGTGCCGCAACTGTCGGACCGGCGCGAGGACATCCCGGCACTGGTGAATCATTTCTTCGCGCGCTACGCCCGGGATCAGGGCGTTCAGCCGCCCGAAGTCGGGGATGAGGCCATGACGGCGCTCCAGGCCTATGAGTGGCCGGGCAATGTTCGCCAACTGCGCAATGTCGTGGAGCGCACTGTCATTCTCGCACCGCGAGAACGGCTTGAGCGCATCGAAATCGACATGTTGCCCCCGGAATTGTTCAGCGAACGGTTGCAAGGCGATTCGCGGATGTCGGCTTTGATGGGGGTGCCACTCCGCGAGGCACGGGAGAATTTTGAACGCGAATACCTCAAGGTGCAGATCCGAAGATTTTCCGGGAACATTTCCAAGACAGCCGGCTTTATCGGCATGGAACGCTCGGCGCTGCACCGCAAACTCAAGCTCCTGGGAATGGGAGAGCGGCGCGAGGAAGAGGAGGACGTGGAATGAGATTGAAGCGCGAGGAAGCATCTTCACAACCCCGTCACAAAACGATTATAGGGCATAATCACCGGTCGGCATGATTCCCGGCCAGATTGCGGACCGCACAAGCGGCTGCCAAAAACAGGAGAATACCATGACCGGACGGACACTCACCGCACGCGCACGCCCTGAGCCGGAAGCCCCCGCCGAACCTGCAATCTTGCCGGTCGGCACCAAGGGCCAAAGCCTTCAGGACCAGTTCCTTAACTATCTTCGCAAAAATAAAACACCGGTGACTATGTTTCTGGTCAAGGGCGTCAAGCTGCAGGGGATAGTCACCTGGTTCGATAATTTTTCGATCCTGCTGCGCCGAGACGGGCAGACGCAGCTTGTCTACAAACATGCCGTCTCGACCATCATGCCCAGCACCCCAATCGATGTGCGCCAGTTCTCGATGGGTAGCGAAGCGGCCAAAAAAGTGCGGCTGCTGCAGGACGTCTTCCTGTCCAGCACTCGCAGTGCCAACGCGCAGGTAACGATGTTCCTGGTAAACGGTGTCATGTTGCAGGGCCGGATCGCGGCCTATGACCTGTTTTGCATGCTGCTTGAGCGCGAAGGCTATGTCCAACTGGCCTACAAGCACGCGGTTTCGACCATCCAGCCGCTGACACCGGTCGATCTGAGCGGCGACTGGGACAGTGAAGCGGACAACGAAGACTGAACGCTTCGGACGATCCTGCTGGCACCGTCACCCGGGGGGCGCGGGCCGTGGTGGTTTGCCCGCAGCTCCGCGGACCGGTTGGGTTCGAGCCGCAGGCACGGCTCGACGAAGCCCGAGGGCTGGCGCTCGCCATTGGCATTGATGTTGCCGACGCTTTTGTTATCCCGGTGCGGACTCCACGGGCGGCAACCCTGTTCGGTGAGGGACAGGTGCAGAACATCGCCGTTGCCTGCACACAGGCCGAGGCAGAGCTGGTCATCGTTGATGGCTCGCTGACGGCGATCCAGCAGCGAAATCTTGAAGAGAAGCTCAAGCGCAAGGTGATTGACCGCACCGGTCTGATCCTCGAAATCTTTGGCGAACGCGCGGCGACGGCGGAGGGCCGGTTGCAGGTCGAACTGGCGCATCTGGATTACCAGGCGGGCAGGCTGGTACGCAGCTGGACCCACCTGGAGCGGCAGCGCGGAGGTTTCGGCTTTCTTGGCGGTCCGGGCGAGACCCAGATCGAAGCCGACCGCCGGCTGATCCGTGACCGCATGGCCAAGCTGCGCCGCGATCTCGAGCAGGTCAAGCGCACCCGCGGCCTGCACCGCGAGCGCCGCGACAAGGCGCCCTGGCCGACGATTGCCCTGGTTGGCTATACTAATGCCGGGAAATCGACGCTGTTCAATCGGCTGACCGGGGCAGATGTCATGGCGGAGGATTTGCTCTTCGCCACGCTCGATCCCACCATGCGGGCAATCCGCCTGCCGGGCGTCGAAAAGGCGATTTTGTCGGACACGGTGGGCTTCATTTCCGACCTGCCGACCCAGCTTGTCGCCGCGTTTCGCGCGACGCTCGAGGAAGTCACCACCGCCGACGTCATCCTGCATGTCCGCGACATCGCCAATCCCGATTCCGACGCGCAAAAGGCGCAGGTTTTGCAGATACTCGAGGACCTCGGTCTGATCGGGGATGGAGACGGTGAGACGAGCATTCCCATCGTCGAGGTGTGGAATAAGTGGGATTTGCTTGGGCCGGGCCGAGGTCAGGAGCTTGAAGCCATAATGGGCACCCGCGAGGACGAATTTATCGTTCCTGTGTCAGCACTTGGCGGAGAAGGCTGCGACGCTTTGCTCGCTATTCTCGGGCGGCTGCTGACAGCCGATGCGCAGTTGCACAGCTTCATTCTTCCAGCCAGCGAAGGCCGCAAGATCGCCTGGCTTCACGCGAACGGCAAGATCGAGAGCGACGAGGCGGCAGGTGAGGGGGCGTCAGGGCCGCAGCACCGCCTGAAAGTGCGGCTTACTCCCCGCGACCTAGGCCGGTTTTTCCGGCTCTGACTGTTTGACCGCTTGCCACAGCGCTTCCTGTTCATCGAGTGACAGCGCGGCGAAACTTCGGTCTTGCGCCAGCGCGAAGGCCTCCATGGCGCGGTAGCGACGTTCGAACTTGGCGTTGGCGGCGCGCAAGGCATTTTCCGGGGCGATGCCATGGGCGCGGACCAGATTGACTGCCGCGAACAGCAAGTCGCCGGCTTCTTCAAGCCGCTCGCCATCGTTCGTCGCGTCTGCGAGTTCGGCCATTTCCTCTCTGAGTTTGTCGGCTGGGCCACAGGTATCGGGCCAGTCAAAACCCTGCCGCGCAGCGCGCTTTTGCAGCTTCTCCGCGCGCATCAGAGCGGGGAGCGATAAGGCGATGCCATCAAGCGCGCTGGTCGCACCGCCGGCCAGCCGCTCGGCCGCCTTGAGCTTTTCCCAGCGCTCGCTCTGATGCTCGCTGCTATCGGTGCTGCCGCCGAAGATATGCGGATGGCGGCGCTCGAGTTTGTCAGCGATGGCTTGCGCCACATCGCCGAACCCAAACAGGCCGGCTTCCTCGGCCATGCGCGCGTGAAACACGACCTGCAGCAGCAGATCGCCAAGCTCATCGCGCAAGGCTTCCATATCGCCGCGCTCGATCGCATCGGCGACTTCATAGGCTTCCTCGAGCGTATAAGGCGCGATCGTCGCGAAGCTCTGCGCACGGTCCCACTCGCAGCCCGAAACCGGGTCGCGAAGCCGGGCCATGATCTGGAGAAGGCGGTTGAGCGGTGCAGGCATTATAGATTGATAATATATATTATGTTAAATAATGGAGCGGGCATGCGGGCTTCCCTGCCGGGGGTTGCCCGGTCAAACCGCGACACGGCCGAGGACATAAGCCAGCACCGCGATGATTACGGCCCACGCCGCCGCCATCGCGGCTTTCTGCTGAAACGACAGTCCATCGGCTTGCAAGGCGCGGTAGTTAAGAAACAGCCAGCCCAGCATGGCGATCAGCGAAACCACGATCGTTCCGGTTTCCATCATGCGCCGATCTCCATGCCATCGTATCCCACCAGCACATGCGGCGGCACTTCGCCGCTCAGGCTGGCGTAATCCATGCTTTTGTCGAGATGGGTCAAGATCGCGCGCCTGGCGCCGGTCTTCTCCGCAAGCTCGAGCGCCATCGCCAGATGGGCATGGGTGGGATGCGGCTCACGGCGCAGGCAATCGACAACAAGGATATCGCTACCGCGCAGCAACGCCACCATGTCATTGGTAATCTCACTGAAGTCTACCGCATAACATATTACTTTTCCGTCACATTCGAAACGGTAGGCAGTCGACTGGGCCGGCCCGTGCGGCATCTGGCACCAACCGACGCCGAACCCGGCGCAAATGCGCAGACGGTCAAGGGAATCGAGTTCAACAATGGTCGGATAGCCATATTCTCCGGCAAAGACGTAGCTGAACCGCTGGCGCAGACGGCGCACGGTTTCGGTCGAACCGTACCCCGGGATCGGGCCGCCACGACCATAACGCATCGGCCGCAAATCATCGATGCCATGAACATGGTCGGCGTGATCGTGGGTCCAGAAGATTGCATCGACCCGGTCGATATCATTGGCGAGCAATTGCGCGCGCAAATCCGTCGAGGTATCGACCAGCAGCCGCGCGCCCGCGTCGCTCTCCAGCAGGATCGAGACCCGGGAGCGGCGGTTGCGGGGCTCATGCGGATCGCAGTCGCCCCAGTCGTTGCCCAGCCGGGGCACGCCGGTCGATGTCCCGCAGCCCAGAATGGTGAGCTTCACGGCGAAGCCTTGCTGAACAGCCGGAAGAAATTCCGGGTGGTGGTCTCGGCCAGCGCCTCGACCTCAACCCCGCGCAGCCGCGCAACAAAGCGCGCTGTATCCGCGGTGTAGGCAGGCTCGCATACCCTTCCGCGATGCGGCACCGGAGCGAGGAATGGCGCGTCGGTTTCGACCAGCAGGCGGTCTTCGGGCAAATGCGCCGCAATGTCCTGCAAGTCTCTGGCATTCTTGAAGGTGACGATGCCGGACAGCGATATCGTCAGCCCAAGGTCGAGCATTTTCCGGGCGAAATCTGCCGAGGCGGTGAAGCAGTGGATCAGCGCGGGGAAAGCCCCCTTCCTCATCTCGTCGGCCAGGATTGCGGCGGTATCGTCCTCCGCATCGCGGGTGTGGACGATCAGCGGCAGTCCGGTGTCACGCGCCACCGCGATATGGGTGCGGAATAGCGAGCGCTGCGTAGCGCGATCGGAATGGTCGTAGAAATAATCGAGCCCGGTCTCGCCAATGGCAACGACTTTCGGGTGTCCCGAAGCCTCGATCAGCGCCGCAGCGCCCAGATCGGCATGCGCGTCAGCCTCGTGCGGATGAATGCCGACACTGGCCCAGACATCGTCCTCACGCGCTGCCGTACCGATCACCTGATCCCATTCGCGGTGCCGGGTCGAGATGCTGAGGAATCCGGCAACCCCCGCCGCCCGCGCCCGCGCCAGAACCCCCGGCTGATCCTCGACCATGCCTTTGTATTCGAGGTGGCAGTGGGAATCGATCAGCATCAGGCTTCGGCTTCGGCGGGGAGTTCGAGGCGGGGGAATATGCCGACGGGTTGGCTTAAGACAAAACCTGACGCGCGAAGGCGGTCATACCAACTCCTATCCCGAAGTGCTTCATAGTCGCGTTTGCCAATGGGAATGCCCATCTGATCGAGCAACTTGGCTGATGATGATGGTATGATTGGCTGGACGGCAATTGATAGGTTGCGGATGCAAATGAAGAGTGTTGCCAAGATGGCCTTCATTCGCTCAGGATCAGATTTGCGCAAGGCCCATGGCGCTTGGTCATCTACGTATTTGTTACAGGCAAAGACTGCGCTCATCCAATGATCCAAGCCTTGCGAAAAATCCAGATTGCTAAAATTGGAAACCAGATCATCTGATTGTGGCGATGCATTTTCATAATATGAATCATGCAAACAGCCGTCGACCGTTACGATGAGCGCAGCATCCTCTAAATTGCCATCCTGAGGGGGCAACATTCCATCCAAATTCTTGAATATCAAACTCAACACCCGCTGCGCCAGATTCCCAAAACTGTTCGCCAGTTCGGCATTGCAGCGCGTGACAATCGCCTCGGCGCTATAGCTGCCGTCCTGGCCGAAGCTGACTTCGCGCAGCAGGAAATAGCGCAGCGCATCGACGCCGAAGCGGTCGGCCAATTCCAGCGGATCGACAACATTGCCAAGCGATTTCGACATCTTCTCGCCGCGCGCCAGCAGGAAGCCGTGGCCGAAGACCTGCTTGGGCAATGGCAGTCCCGCCGACCACAAGAACGCCGGCCAATAGACTGCGTGGAAACGGACGATGTCCTTGCCGATCAGATGCAAATCGGCCGGCCAGAACCGTGCGAAGTCGCCAGAGGTATCAGGATACCCGATTCCGGTAAGATAGGTCGTCAAGGCATCGACCCAGACATACATGACATGTCCGGGCGAACCCGGCACTGGCACGCCCCAGTTGAAGCTGGTGCGCGAGACCGATAGGTCTTTCAGCCCGCCCTTGACGAACTGAATGACCTCATTGCGGCGGCTGTCGGGCTGGATGAATTCGGGATGCTCTTCATAGAGTTCGAGCAACTGCTTCTCGTATTTCGACAGGCGGAAAAACCAGCTCTCCTCCACCGTCCATTCGACCGGCGTGCCCTGGGGCGAAAGCTTCTCGTTCCCCTCGCCCGCGATCAGCTCCTTCTCGTCATAGAACGCCTCATCGCGGACCGAATACCAGCCTTCGTAGCGGTCGAGATAAAGGTCGTCAGACGCTTTTAATGCATTCCACAGCGCAATGCTCGCCAGTTTGTGGCGATCTTCGGTGGTGCGGCAAAAGGCGTCATACTGGATATTCAGTCGGTCGCACATCACCCGGAAATAGCTGGACATCTTGGTGGCAAATTCAAGTGTATCCTGCCCGGCCTCGCGGGCTGTCTGCGCCATCTTGAGGCCGTGTTCGTCGGTGCCCGTGACCAGCCGCACGTCCTTGCCCTGCATGCGGTGAAACCGCGCGATGGCGTCAGCGGCAATCGCCTCATAGGCGTGGCCGATGTGGGGCTTGCCGTTGGGATAGGCGATTGCGAAGGTGATGTAATAGGGATCGGCCATTGCGGGCATGCGGGCTTTCTGAAAGGGCTCAAGCCGCCTCCTTAGGCATCCCCGCCGAGGCCAGCAACCCGCCAATTTCCATGATCAGCAGGCCGGCATCGAAGTTAAAGGTCGGCGCCTGGCCGCTCAGCCGGGCCAGAGCCGTGTGCGCAGCGACGATCCGGGCCTGCCGCCCGCGCCCCGCCCCGGCCGCTTCCGCTGCCAGGATCGCACGGGCAAGGTCGAGCGAGCCGAGCAACCGTTCGCGGTCCGGCCGGGCGCCAATCTCATCGGCGAGCGCGCCGCGCAAAGCAAAATCCTTGTCGCCCTCTTGCACCAGCCGCTGCATTAAGACTTGCAGCTTGCCCAGCCCCTGTCCGACAAAATCCAGCGCCGCTCCCGGCGAGCCACGCGCTGCCGCAATCGCCGCGCTGCGCTCGTCGGCATCGGCGCCGGGCGCCTCGAAGCGCAGGATGGTGTCGATCTCGCCGTCGCTGAGCGGCGCGAAATTCAGCGTCAGGCAGCGCGAGCGCACCGTAGCGAGCAACCGCCCCGGTCGGTGGGCGACGAGCAAGAAGAAAGTACCCAACGGCGGCTCCTCGAGG
>JANONQ010000462.1:0-2002 GCA_031420935.1 Novosphingobium sp.
CTTATCCGACACCGACAGCAGCGCCCGGCGGATGGTCACGTCACTCACGCGGATGTCATCCCATCTTCTTCAGCAGCCAGGCGAAATTGCCGCCGCCGCGCGAGACCAGCCCCTGGATGACAAGCTGCTGCACCGGCACCAGCCGCGCCTGCCCATCGACCCACAGGCTCTCCTCGACGGTCACCTCACCGCCCTCACCCGCGCGGAACTGCCAGTAGCTACCATCCGGAAGCGCCAAGCCGACACCTTGGCCGTCGTCGGACAGACCCGCATCGATGCCGGGGCCGAGATGAAAGCGGATGGCGAAGCCGACCTTGCCGCGCTTGCCCTTGCGCGTGGTCGGCACCAGCAGATCCTCACCGCGCAATTCGCTGCCATCGTCGCGCAGGATGAGGATGCGGCGATGAATCAACCCGTAGCGTGCGGCATAACCGTCGTGGCTGCCCTCCAGCCGGGTCGCGCCGCCGCCGGAGCGACTGGCTGCCTCCCCCTCAAGCGTGCGCCGATCGATTTCGACCTCGCCAACTCCGGAGCCGATACGTCCGTTGATCAGCACCGCGGTGGAATTGACATCGTCGAGCACCAGCGTCGAATGGGCGGCGGTGGCGCGCAGGCCCTGCTCAAGCCGCACCGGCACCAGTCCGCCGGCACAGGCAGAGCCGCCGCAATTGACCACGATCCGCTGTCCGGTATGCGAAAATTCGAACGCCAGCGTCGAGGCGCAGCCGCTGCGGGCATGGCGGGCCAGCGGCGGCGGCGCCGCATCGAATTGGAGGATGGACTTTTGTGCCGCCACCCGCTGATAGCCCCATTGAC
Source organism: Novosphingobium sp. (assembly GCA_031420935.1). GTDB lineage: Bacteria > Pseudomonadota > Alphaproteobacteria > Sphingomonadales > Sphingomonadaceae > Novosphingobium. The sequence continues at coordinate 817 of JANONQ010000462.1, forward strand.
GGACATCACGCAGCGGCCGGGTCCGTACTCGGCTCGCGGCGATCAGCTGGGCAATCACCTCGGCCTCGATCGCCCATGCCCCCTGCCAGCTGCCCAGCGAACCGTCGCCGTGGGTCAGCGCCAGCAGCGGCGGAACCAGCAGCTCCAGCATGGCGTCGAGCACCGGCGGCGGTTGGCGGCGCGTCGCGGCATAGCAAGCGCGCAGTTTGATTAGCAGGGCGATCGCTTCCATCTGCCCGAGGGGGCTGCGCGACAACACGCCGCCGTCGTCGCCCACCAACTCGCCGAGCGCGGCGATCAGCCCCGCCTCGCCAAACAGCCGCCGCGGCTTGCCATCGGCCAGCAGCAGACCCGCAGCGACTATCCCGCACCAGCCGGCGACCTCGCCCAGGCGGTCTTCGGCGCGGCCGACATTACGGTCCAACCAGCGCGCGGTTTCCGTCAGCGCGGCAAGGACGCGTTTGCGCATATGCTTGTCGCCCGCCAGGATCAGCGGCGCATGCACCAGCCAGTTCAGCACCCGCGTTCCAGCGTTGCCGACACGCCAGGCCGGGCGCTTGCCAGGGCGCGAAGGGGATGCCGGATTGGCATCGAGCCAGGCAGACAGGATCCGCGCCGCCACCGGCAAAACCTGCTCACGCGCCGCGCAGGCATCAAGGTCGCCAAGCCAGCCAAAGCTGTGCACCATGCGCTCGAACGGCGGCGTCAGCCGCGCGACCCCGGCAAAATCGACCTGCGCGATCGGCAGCTTGACGCCGTGGACCAGGAAATGACCGGCGCGCAGGGCCTTACCTGCCGCGGCGCTCCCCGAAAGCGGATTGTCGACCGCGGCCAGAACACGCGGCTTGCGCTGCTTGCCGATCGGCGACGTCAGCATCGAGCCGGGAACGCCGATCCGGTAGGCGAGCCGCAGCAACCGTTCACCCGCGCCCAGCGATGGCGCTGCGAAATCAGCGATGGCGAGGGCGCGGCCCGGCGCGATCAATTCACCCGGCAGGCGATCTTCGGCGATCGGATCGCTCACCAACCCCTCCTCGTTGCCCGGCCGCAGCGGAATGGCGCGTCTTTCGGCGGAAATCTGCGCGTCACTCGCGGCTCTCGCCTCCCGGATGACCGCCTCGGCCATGGCTCAGGACAGTCCCTTGAGCGCGGCGATATTGGCGGCATAGCTGCCCGGCCCGCCGCG
>JANONQ010000463.1:0-3241 GCA_031420935.1 Novosphingobium sp.
AGCGCCTTCCTCACAGTTCAGGAAGGATGCGACAAATTCTGCACCTATTGCGTCGTACCCTATACGCGCGGCGCGGAAGTTTCCCGGTCTTACCGTGAGTTGATGTCCGAAGCGCAGCAGCTGCTTGAGGGCGGGGCCAAGGAAATCACCCTGCTCGGGCAGAACGTCAATGCCTGGCGCGGCGAGGACGCCAAAGGCCGCGCGATCGGCCTTGACGGGCTGATCCGGGCGCTGGCCGAATTGCCAGACCTGAGGCGCATCCGCTACACCACCAGCCATCCTGCCGACATGACTGAAGGTTTGATCGCGGCGCATGGCGAAGTCGCCAAGCTGATGCCGTTCCTCCACTTGCCCGTGCAATCGGGCAGCGACCGGGTCTTGAAAGCGATGAACCGCAGCCACACGGTGGAAAGCTATCTCCGCTTACTGGAGCAAGCCAGAGCCGCCCGTCCGGATATCGCCATCTCGGGCGATTTCATCGTTGGCTTTCCCGGAGAGACCGACGCGGAATTCGAGGAAACAGTAAAGCTGGTGGCTTCCGTGGGTTATTCGCAGGCCTTCAGCTTCAAGTTCAGCCCCCGCCTCGGTACACCGGCCGCCACCATGGACGGCGCCGTAGCCCAGGACGTTATGGACGACCGCTTGCAGCGCCTGCAGGCCGCCATCGCCCGCGAACAGTTAGCCTTTAACCGTGCCAGTGTCGGCCGGCAATGCGAGGTGCTGGTCGAGCGCCGCGGCAAACTCCCCGGCCAGTGGCTGGGCAAGTCGCCGTGGCTGCAATCGGTGCATTTCCAGGACGAGGCGGCGCTTGGCGATCTGGTGCGGGTCGACCTGGTCGCCGCTGGCCCGGTTTCGCTGTCGGGCACCTTGGTGAAGCAGCTCCACCCGGCCTGACCCAGCGATCGGTGCGAACGCGAAGCAGCACTGGTCCACTTCGACCAGTGCTGCTTCGGTTCAATCGTGATTACAAATTCTTACCAGTAGAAGCTGCGATACACCTGGATTACGCGACCGTTCCTGACATTGATCAGGAGGACGTCGTTGCCATAGCGAATCCAGCGCTGATTGTAGCCCGGACGCGGCAGGCGATAGCGCGAATAATTGGTCACCCAGTACCGTTGACCGTAATAGGTCGGCGCAAAGCGGTGACCGATCCTCACCGGCGCATAGCGATAGCCGCGCGGTCCGGAATATCTTCCTTGGCGGTACACATTGCGGTTCCGCTGGCGGTATTCGCGCCAATCCTCCCGCAGTTCCCGGCGGTCCTCGCGAACTTCGCGGCGATCCTCACGGGCTTCGCGGTAGTCCCCCCGCCGCAGGTCGCGCTGGACCTCCTCGCGCCCCTGCCTGACCTCGTCCTGACCGCGCCGGATTTCGCCGCTTTGGGCGCTGGCGATATTGGGGGCCAGGACGGTCGCGGCGAGCGCCGCAATAAGCAATCTACGCATTTATTATCTCCTGATCGCAGCCGCATGAAGTCGCGGCCAGATGTGCGGACTTTGCCCGCTCCCCCATGAACGCTCGAAAAACCGAAAGGTTGGCTTGCAGCCATGTATTGGGCCAATTGTAACGGTCCGCTGTGGCACCAAGGCCGCGTCTGCCGGAAATTTCTCAAGGCGCTTGCGGCCACCGCGCCCGGGCCTATCTTGGCACGAGACTCGCAGCTCGTGAGGCTCGACCACGAAAGGACCGCATGACCCGCAAGGCAGTTCGCGCCGCTCCGGCGGCGACCCGATCAGATAGGCCGCACCGCGCGCGTATCGAGATCACCTTCGATGAACCTCCCGCACTGGGCGCGCTGTTCGGCCAGTTCGACGCCAACCTCGTCCAGATAGAAAACCGCCTTGGCGTGTATATCGCGGCGCGCGGCAACAAGGTGCAGATCGAAGGCAGCGAGGAAGGCGTCGCCCGCGCCCGCGATGTGCTGAAGGGCATGCACCAGCGCCTGTTGCAGGGTCAGGAGCTCGATTCCGGCGCGGTCGATTCGCTGATCGTCATGTCGCACGAGCCGACCCTGGAGGGCATAATCACCGGCGGGCTCGATTCCCCGCCGATCATGATCCGCACCCGCAAGAAGACCATCGTCCCGCGTTCGGCGATGCAGATCGAATATATGCGTGCCTTGGCCCGCGACGACATCATCTTCGCGCTCGGCCCAGCCGGCACCGGCAAAACCTATGTCGCGGTGGCGCAGGCGGTCAGCCAGCTGATGAGCGGCAGCGTCCAACGCCTGATCCTGTCGCGCCCGGCGGTGGAAGCCGGCGAACGGCTGGGCTTTCTGCCCGGCGACATGAAGGAGAAGGTCGATCCCTATCTGCGCCCGATCTACGACGCGCTCTACGATTGCATGCCGCCCGAACAGGTCGAGCGGCGCATCGCCTCGGGCGAAATCGAGATCGCCCCGATCGCCTTCATGCGCGGCCGCACCCTGGCCGACGCCTTTGTGATCCTCGACGAGGCGCAGAACACCACCCCGGCCCAAATGAAGATGTTCCTCACCCGCTTCGGCCAGAACAGCCGCATGGTGGTCTGCGGCGACCCCAAGCAGGTCGATATCCCCGGCGGCGTCGAGCAGAGCGGGCTGAAGGATGCGGTTGGCCGGCTGGAGGGGATCGACGGCATCGCCACCGTGCGCTTCGGCGTAGGCGACGTGGTGCGGCATCCGATCGTGGGGCGGATTGTCGAGGCTTACGAGGGGAAGGATTGAGTGGGGGGTGAGGGGCACCATTCCTGTCGCCCACCGAACCATGCGGAAGCTCTGCTCAGTTCGCCGACTATCGCTCCGTTCCCGATGAATTACGACCAGCCCCCTGCCACAAACGGGCCGGCGTGCTATCATGTCCGCCAATGATCGCTCTCGAAACCGATATCGACCCCCTCTGGCCCGCCGCCGCCGACTGGGAAACGCTCGCCGCCCGCGCCGCCGCCGCCCTCGCCCAGATCGCTCCCGAAATCGCCAACCCGCGTCTTTCCGCCAGCCTGCTGTTCACCGGCGACGCCGAAGTCCAGGCGCTTAACTGCGAATGGCGCGGGAAGGACAAGCCGACCAATGTCCTGTCTTTCCCGATGCTTACCCGCGCGGAACTGCTCGTTCTGGCCCCCGAAGGCCCGCCTGTGCTGCTCGGCGACATCGCCTTGGCCTTCCAGACCTGCGCGCGCGAGGCGGCGGACAAAGCTGTCGCCCTTGATGCTCATGCCGCCCATCTCGTCATCCACGGCTTGCTCCACCTTGCGGGGCACG
>JANONQ010000464.1:0-1503 GCA_031420935.1 Novosphingobium sp.
GCCATAGGCATCGAGCAGCCCATCGGGATCGCCGCCGCCCGCGCGGCTCGCCAGCTTGCGCCAATCGGCCCCGTGCTTCTTCTTCATCCAGCCTTCGACAAAGGGCGACAGCGCGGTGGGCAGATGGTCAAGCGCATCGCGGACGCGCTGCGTGCCTGTCCTGGGATGGTGTCCGCTCATGCCGTGATCCTAAAGCAAATCATATTGCAGCTTGCCCCGGGCTTCGGGCACGGTCGAGTCAATGCCTTCCGCCAGCACCACCAGCCGGGGCCATTCGGCTGCCAGCTCGTTATAGACCAGCGCTTCGGCTGCCCAGCCCTTGTCGGTCGCAATCTGGAACAGGCGATAGGCGAGCGAGCGGGCATCCGCCGCCTTAGGCCCCATTTGCGCAATCAGCCGCGCCGCCGCCGCATCGCCGCCATCTTCCGCGCCCAGCGCGCGCGCCGTGTGCTGCACGCATTCCCAGATCGTCAGTGAAGTGTCACCGGCAGGTGTCCAATCTGGCGACAGCCGCTCACGCGGCTTCAATCCGGCCCTGCCGCTCAGATCGTCGAACACATCCGATTTGAACAGCTGTGAGGTCGGAATATTCTTGGCGTTCGCCAGCGTTATCAGGTCGCCCGAGGACTTGGCGTCAAAGCCGAACGAGCCGAACCAGGCCAGCGCGACCTGGGTTTCGGCATCGAGCGAGGCATCGCCCTCATTCTCGATTTCACCCCAGATGCGGTTGATGTCGGCTAGTGCCATCTTCACAGTCATGTTGCTGTCATCATCCATCAGGATTTTTGCGTGACGCGAGAATACGCCCATTCCTGGGCCGATGACCGATTGCTGCATATCGACCGGGCCAACACCGGCCTTGCGTATGTCGTCAATTGCGTCGGGCATTTCGCGCTTCAGAAGTCTGATAAAGACTTCACGGGTAATCACTGACGCTTCAGTTGGTCGCTTGCGGCAAACAAGAACAATCGACGAGGCGAGAGCATTTGCCTTGTTTCCGATTAGTCTCCCTGCGCTCTCAGTGCGCATTGGCCAAGTTCCGTCAACCACAAGACCCGCATTAACAACAGCCTGAAGAAAGCTGGCCCAACCCGCAGAGGTAATGCCATCTTGCACGGTTTCAGACTGCTTGAACGCGTAGTAGATTGCCAGCGGTTGGTCATCAGTTGCGGCGTTGCGCATGGCGGTCAAGGCCTCAGCCATTCCGTCCATGAAGAAGGCTTCTGCAGCTTCCTTGCCGCCATGACGATAAGGCGTGGCCACGAGCTCTTCAGCCTTCGGCGTGGTCAGCCTTCGAAATATATTTGGCCAAACGGTAGATAGGGAACTGCGAAGCCAAACATAAAAATAGTCAGAAAGATCAGCATATCCAATATTGTCATAATACGGAGGATCAGTGCTAATTACACATGGACGAACCGGATAATTATTTTTTGGGGCATCAATCAAATCAATACGTGCAAAACCCGCCGGATGATTCGATTCAATAACGGCGGAGACGGC